>CAXHZZ010000004.1:0-56959 GCA_964021635.1 uncultured Tenacibaculum sp. | reverse complement strand
AAGTAGGTTTAAAATTAATCAACGTAAATATTACAGATATTGTTGATGAATCTGGCTATATTGAAGCTTTAGGTAAAGAAGCAGCAGCACATGCAATTAACGCCGCTCGTAAATCGGTTGCCGAAAAAACAAGAGATGGTTCTATTGGTGAAGCAAATGCTGTACAAGATGAAAGAAGTCAAGTAGCTGCCGCAAATGCAAAAGCTGTAGAAGGTGAAAATACCGCAAAAATTGCCGTTGCTAATTCAGATTCTTTACGTAGGCAACGTGAAGCTGAAGCAGAACGAACTGCAATTGCATCAGAAAAAGTACAAACGGCAAACGCCTTAAAAGAATCGTATGCTGCCGAACAAGAAGCAGAACTAGCCAGAGCAGAAAGAGAGCGTTCTTCTCAATTAGCAGATATCATTGTACCTGCCGAAATTGACAAAAGAAAAGTTGAAATTGACGCCGAAGCAAAAGCTGAAAATATTAGAAGAATTGCAAAAGGTGAAGCCGATGCTATTTTCTTAAAAGCTGAAGCTGAAGCAAAAGGTTTGTATGAAGTTTTAACAAAACAAGCTGCTGGTTTAGACCAAATTGTAAAAGCTGCCGGTAATGATTCTCAGAATGCGGCCTTATTATTAATTGCTGATAAATTACCTGAACTAGTTAAAACTCAAGCCGAAGCTATTAAAAACATTAAGATTGATAAAGTTACTGTTTGGGAAAATGGTGGCGGAAAAGACGGTAAATCCTCAACTTCTAACTTTATTTCTGGAATGTATAAATCGGTACCACCGTTGCAAGAAATGTTTAATATGGCCGGAATGGAATTGCCTGAATATTTAAAAGGTAAAGACTTAGCTACCAAAAGTATTGAAGAAGCTAAAGAAGATGACACACCTTCTTAAAATTTAAACTGATAAGTATAAAATTCCGCTTTCATAGCGGAATTTTTGTTTTAGTTATTCTTTTCATTTTACAGATAAAAATAGTTAATAAATAAGCTGTGCCGATATAAAGCACTATACAAGCGCGTTATTCTGAATTTATTTCAGAATCGCATTTTTGTAACAAACAGTATTCACTCAGGATGAGAACCTGAAACAAGTTCAGGTTGACGGAAGTAATTTAGAGTAAAGGCAATTAAGTGACATTTATTAATTGTTTGTTCGAGCGGAGTCGAGAACTCATTAAGCTTAAAATAAGCTCTACTCCGCTCTATTTGATAATAAAGAATGTAAGTTAACCTTCACAATACAGAAGTTACTCTTTATCTTAGTAAGACTCCGGTCGGTATGACAATAAATAATGGAAATTGACTATAAAAACATAGAGGTTACGCTCTATCATAGAAAAACTACGCTCGATTTGACAAAGAGAAGTAAAAAACTAATAGATAAACTCTGCTCTTATAAATAAGTTTAGCCCTGATAGAGCGGTTTGTTTGAGCTCTTTTTTATTTTTTTTAAAAAAAGCGAGTAGCGAAAGCAGGAAATAGCTTCTAAAAACAATAGAAAGCCAATTAGTTTTTTTATTTTTGACAACACAAACAACTTGAATTTATGAGTGAAGTAAGACATAACTGGACGAAAGAAGAAGTTCTTGAGATATATAACAAACCGATGATGGAGCTTTTATACGAAGCTGCAACGGTGCATAGAAAAAGTCACGACCCTAATGTAGTACAGGTTTCTACATTATTATCTATAAAAACTGGTGGCTGTTCTGAAGATTGTGGATACTGTCCGCAAGCCGCACGTTACCACACCAATGTAGACGGAAACGATTTAATGAGTGTACAACAAGTAAAAGCACAAGCTTTACGAGCAAAATCGGGCGGAAGTTCTCGTGTATGTATGGGAGCTGCTTGGCGTAATGTAAAAGACGGGCCAGAGTTTGACCAAGTTTTAGACATGGTAAGAACCATTAACAAACTTGATATGGAGGTTTGTTGTACTTTAGGTATGGTTACCGAAAACCAAGCGCAACGTTTGGCTGAAGCTGGTTTATATGCCTATAATCACAATTTAGATTCATCAGAAGAATATTACAAAGAAGTAATTTCTACTCGTGGTTACCAGGATCGTTTAGATACCATTAGTAATGTTCGTAAAACAAATGTAACTGTTTGTTCGGGTGGAATTATTGGAATGGGTGAAAACGCAGAAGATAGAGCAGGAATGTTAGTGGCTTTATCGACTTTAGACCCGCAACCAGAATCTACACCTATTAACGCACTAGTTGCTGTTGAAGGAACTCCGTTAGAAGATGAAAAGCCCGTAGAAATTTGGGATATGGTACGTATGGTAGCTACTACACGTATTGTTTTACCAGAAACGCAAGTACGTTTATCGGCAGGAAGAACTCAAATGAGTAGAGAAGGACAAGCAATGTGTTTCTTTGCAGGAGCAAATTCTATTTTTGCAGGTGATAAGTTGTTGACTACTCCGAATCCTGATGTAAATGAAGACATGAAAATGTTTGAAATGTTAGGAATGAATCCTCAAAAACCATTTACGAAAAAAGTACAACCACAATCGGTTGAAGCAAAAGATTCTAAATTTGAAAATTTAGGTGAAAAACCAAAATGGTCTCGTCCTGAGCATAAAATTGATCGTAATGAAGAGAAAAAGAAAGAAGCTTTAGCTTTTAGAAAACAATAATTACAACTTTCTTTAAACATAAAAAAGCGCCAATATTGGCGCTTTTTATTTTTTATAATCTAAATAAAGTATTTTTTTTTAGATTAAAACCAACCTTTTTGGTTTACTTGATATGTTTGAATAAACTCTTCATCAGATTTTGTTAAATAGATAATTCCTTCTATTAAACCAATGATTTGGAATACTGCTCCTGCAATACCACAAGTAAGAATTGTACCTAATAACATTATTAAGCCTTCTTTAGTATATCCTAAAACAAATTTATGGATTCCAAGGGCACCTATAATAATACCAAATATCCCTGCTAAAATTCGTTTACTTTCTTGAGTTGGAACTGGCCTTCCATTTTCATCAATTACATTCATTTTTTTGTTTTTAATAATTAGTTGATGCCGAATTTATAAAAAAGCTTCGTCTTTTGGCTCCCAAAGTTCAATTTTATTTCCGTCTAAATCTATAATCCAACCAAACTTACCATAATCATACTCTTCTATCTTGCCTAAAACCTGCACTCCTTTTGTTTTTAGCTCTTCTAATAATTCTACCAAATTTTCTACGCGGTAGTTAAACATAAAATCTTTATCTGATGGCTGAAAATGTTTGGTGTCTTTTGTAAACGGACTCCATTGTGTAGATGCCTTTTTTCCTTCGTTGTCTTTCCACCAAAAAGTACAACCCCAATCATCTGTATTAAAACCTAAATTATTTTTATACCAATCTTTTGTTTGTGATACGTTTTCGGTTTTAAAAAAAACACCACCAATTCCTAAAACTTTACCTTTTTTCATTATTTCTTTTTTATAGCCGATTCATAAATAGCAATCCATTCTTTAACCGTCATTTTTGTACAGAGTTCTTTGATTAAATCAAACGGAATTTCTTCTATTTTTTTAAATCGAACACAGCTTTTGCCCATATCTAATTTACGTTTACAATGTTTCGGATATTCAGCAACAAACCAATTGTATAATTCCTTTTTAGCATAAATTCCGCTATGATATAAATTGATAGAATTTTTCTGTGAAGCAATATTTATAAACGGAAGTGGCAATTTAGGATCACAATGATAACCATCTGGATATAAAGTATGCGGCACATAATAGCCAATCATATTATAGCTGATGCCTTCTTCAAAACCTTGCGGAAGGTTATTTTTAATAGTATTTCGTAGTTTCTCTAAAACTGCTTGTCGTTCTTCCGGAACTTGTGCTATATATTCTTCAGGTGAATTGGCTTCGTATTTCATTATAACTGATTTTAAAAGCTACAAGTTAACAAAATTTTGCTTTTATTTTATCTACAATTGTTTGTGCTAGTTTCTCTTTACTTTCAACCGTCCAGCCTGCAACATGCGGAGAAAGTAAAACATTTTCTGAATTTATTAAATATTGAAATGCGGTTGGCATCTCTTGTTTTACAAATAAATTTTCGAATGATTTTTTCTCGTATTCTAGAACATCTAAACCTGCACCTAAAATTTTATTTGATTTTAACGCATCAACTAAATCGGCAGTAACTACCGATTTTCCTCTTGCCGTATTTAATAACCAAAAAGGATTCGTGAAAGCATTGATAAAATCAGCGTTTATCATATTCATAGTTAAAGCTGTTTGTGGAATATGTAAGCTTAAAACATTTGATTTTTTTTGTAATTCTTCTAATGAAACTTGCCTACAATTTTCATCACCAACATTTGGTTTAATGTCGTGGCAAATTACATCTACATCAAAACCACGAAGTTTTTTTGCAAAAGATTTACCCATATTACCGTAGCCAATTAAACCAACTGTTTTTCCATCTAGTTCAATTCCGCGATTTTCTTCTCGCAACCATTTACCATCTCTAACTTCTTTATCTGCTTTATTCAACTTATTAAAAAGTGATAATAACATTCCTAAAGTGTGTTCACCAACTGCATTTCTGTTTCCTTCGGGAGCCGAAATTAAATGTACGCCTTTTTTCTCGGCATAACCACAATCTATATTTTCTAAACCAGCGCCTACTCTACCAATAAACTTAAGGTTGGTCGCTTTATCTAAAAAAGTAGCATCAATAGAAAATCTACTTCGGATGATGATTCCGTCATAGCTATGGATTTTAGCTTCAATTTCTGATTTTATCGACTTATAATCTTCTTCATTTGTAAAACCTACATTATTTAACTGCTCTAATAACAAAGGATGATTTGAATCTAAGTGAAGTATTTTCATTTTTTATCTGATAAAAAAAAGCCTTCTTTTCAGAAGACTTTAAGTTTAATATTGTTCTTTTTCGCTAGGGAAATCTTGCGATTTCACATCGGCAATATAATTTTGAAAAGCGCCTGTCATTTCTGAGTATAAATCTAAATACCTTCGTAAAAAACGCGGATTAAATTCATGGGTCATTCCAATCATATCATGGGTAACGAGTACTTGTCCGTCTACGCCTGCCCCAGCTCCAATACCTATAACGGGAATAGTTAGCGCATCTGCTACTTTTTTAGCTAAACCTGCGGGTACTTTTTCTAAAACAAGGGCAAAACAACCTATTCTTTCTAACATTAAAGCATCTTTTATTAACTGTTCTGCTTCTTCCTCTTCTTTTGCTCTTACTGTATAGGTTCCGAATTTATAGATAGATTGTGGTGTTAATCCTAAATGCCCCATAACTGGAATACCAGCATTTAAAATGCGTTTGATAGAATCTTTTACCTCTTTACCTCCTTCTAATTTAATTGAATGCCCCCCAGATTCTTTCATTATTCTAATGGCAGAACGCAGTGCTTCTTTAGGGTCAGATTGATAACTACCAAAAGGTAAATCAACCACCACTAAACAACGCTCAATAGCTCTTACTACAGAACTTGCATGATATATCATTTGATCTAATGTAATTGGTAAAGTTGTTTCATGACCTGCCATTACATTTGATGCCGAATCACCTACCAAAATCACATCAATTCCCGCTCCGTCTACAATTTTTGCCATCGTATAATCATAAGCAGTAAGCATAGAGATTTTTTCTCCGTTTGCTTTCATATCTACTAAAGATTTCGTTGTTACTCTTTTATATTGTTTTTTAGCTACTGACATTGTTTTAATTTTTCTTGATTGTAAAAATACGTAATTATTTGATTGATTTATCCTTAAATATAAGGTAGTAATACATTAACTAATCTATAAAAAAGCCGTTAATCTTCTGTTAATTATATTATAACTGAGCTCATTTTTAATAATTTCACTTTTTTAAAGCCAAACTACTATGTCTAAAACAATTACATTCCTTACTATTTTTATTCTTGCTACCGTTGCCAACGCACAAAACACAAGAGAAAACCTAGGTATAAAAAAAACTATTGAAACTTTTTTTGACGGACTTCATAAAGGCGATAGTATTTTAGTTAGTTCAACTTTACACTCAACAATTAAAATACAAACAACTTTTACAGATAGAAAAGGAAAAAAAACTTTAGTTACGGATAGTAAAGAAAAATTACTTACCGGAATAGCAAATAAAAAAAGTGAGCATACTTATTTAGAAAAAATTCTTTCTTGGCAAATACATATTGATGGTAATTTAGCTTCTGTTTGGACACCGTATGAATTTTATTTAAATAATAAGTTTAGCCATTGCGGCGCAAACTCTTTTCAATTATTTAATGATAACGGAAGTTGGAAAATAATTTATTTAGTAGATATGAGACGTAAAAATGATTGTAAGCCTTCTAAAAAATAACTTATATTTGGGGTAATGAACCAGACAAACAAATCGAACACTTTATCTCCTAATACTTGGGTAGATGCCTATGCTGATTATTTATTTAATTATGCCGTGGCCCGTGTAAATGATTCTAATATTGCTAAAGATTTAGTTCAAGAAACATTTTTTGCTGGACTAAAATCTGCCAAAAACTTTCAAGGGAAATCAACAGAAAGAACCTGGTTGGTATCTATATTAAAAAGAAAAGTAATAGATCATTATCGAAAAATAAATTCTAACAAAGGACAGGCAGAAGTTAGAATGAATTTCTATGAGAGTGGAGATAATGAAGGTGATTGGATTGAAGAACGCGTACCACAATCATGGGATAATGAAACTGATAAAAGTATTGAAAACGAAGAATTAAAATCTCAATTAGATAATTGTATAGATAAATTGCCCGAAAAATATGCTATGGTTTTTAGAATGAAAACTATACAAGAGTTTGAGACTGAGGAAATTTGTAAGGAATTAAATATCACACCGTCGAATCTATGGGTTATCATCCATAGAGCAAGAACACAATTAAGGAGTTGTATGGAAAAGAATTGGTTTAATAAGTAAGAATTAATAATGTTTAAAAAATTTAAATTAACATGTAATGAAGCAACCACCATTTGTGATAAGGCACAATATGGAGAAGCATCATTTTATGAAAAAATACAACTTAATTGGCATCTTATAGTTTGTAAAATATGCTCGATGTATACTAAACAAAATAGTAAAATGTCTGATATTTTTAAAATGAAAGCTGCTAATTGTAAAACTGAAACAAGATGTTTATCTGCTAAAGATAAAGATGCACTTAAAGAACAATTACGACAATTAAGTTAAAGTAGTAGTTTTATAAGATTGAAACGGAATTTATTTAATAATAAGTTCCGTTTTTTTATACCTTTGAGACAAAAATAAAAACCATGCATTTTCTTCCTGAAAAAATTGATACTTATGTTGTTAATCACTCACAGCAAGAGCCAAACATATTACAAGAATTAACTAAAGAAACTTGGCAAAAAGTATTAAATCCAAGAATGTTAAGTGGTGCCTTTCAAGGGAGAGTATTATCAATGATATCTAAACTAATTAAACCAAAATCTATTTTAGAAATTGGCACTTATACAGGATATTCAGCATTGTGTTTAGCCGAAGGGTTAACCAAAGACGGAAGTCTTTATACAATTGATAAGAATGAGGAATTAGAAGACTTACAAAATACCTATTTTCAAAAATCAGATTACAAAAATCAGATCCATCAATATATTGGAAATGCAATTGATATTATTCCGACTTTAGACACTAAATTCGATTTAGTTTTTATTGACGCTGATAAATCTAATTATCTAAATTACTTCGATTTAATTATTGAAAAAATGAATAGCGGTGGTGTTATTTTATCAGATAATGTACTTTGGAGCGGAAAGGTAGTTGAAGAGTTAAATCCTAAAGATACTGACACTAAAGTTCTTTTAGAATATAACAGAAAGCTTAATGAAGATAGTCGCTTAGAAACTGTTTTATTACCAATAAGGGACGGATTAACTATAAGTAGAGTTAAATAATTTTTACTACCTACGTTTTATAGGTCCTGTAAAATCATCAATATTATCTTTAACCTTATTAACTTCTTTATTAATATCTTTTACGAAGTCGGTATCTATACCTTGATTTTTGGCACTGTTATTTATTTCGTTCTTTATATCATTTGTAGCGTCTTTAACCTGACGTATACCTTTTCCTAGTCCCCTAGCTATTTCAGGAATTTTATCCGCTCCGAATAACATAACAACTAATAACAAGATTACAAAAATCTCAGGCCCTCCTATAAATAAAAATACTGTATTCATTAGTGCAAAGATAATTAAAATAGAGAGTAAAATTCTTTATAAAACAAAAAAAGCCAAACTTTAAGTTTGGCTTTTTTTTATGATGCTTAAGTAATTAATCCGCTAAGATGATTACTTTATTATCTTTCATTTCTAAAGTTCCAGATTTAATTGCTAAAGTTAGTACTTTATCATCTTCTGGTAAACTTGTAATACTACCATGTAAATCATCAAAAACTGAATGATTTTGTGTGTGTACATGTACTTTTACGGTTCCTTTGTTTAAAATAGACACAATAGGTGCGTGATTATTTAACATCTGAAATTCACCGTCGGTACCTGGTACAGTAACAGAATCTACTTCTGATGAGAATAAGATAGCTTCTGGAGTTACAATTTCTAAAAACATAATTTAAATAGAATTAATTATTGTTATTTGAATTATGCTTCTGCCAACATTTTCTCTCCTGCATCAATTGCTTCTTGAATTGATCCTTTTAAGTTAAATGCGGCTTCAGGGTACTTATCTAATTCACCATCCATAATCATGTTAAATCCTTTGATAGTGTCTTTAATATCTACTAAACATCCTGGTATACCAGTAAATTGTTCAGCTACATGGAAAGGCTGAGATAAGAAACGTTGTACACGACGTGCTCTGTGAACTACTAATTTATCTTCTTCAGATAATTCTTCCATACCTAAAATTGCGATAATATCTTGTAATTCTTTATAGCGTTGTAAAATCTCTTTTACTTTTGTTGCTGTATCATAATGCTCAGCTCCTAAAACTTCAGCAGATAAAATTCTTGAAGTAGAATCTAATGGATCTACTGCAGGATAAATACCTAATTCTGCAATTTTACGAGATAATACTGTAGTTGCATCTAAGTGAGCAAATGTTGTTGCTGGTGCCGGATCTGTTAAATCATCTGCAGGTACATAAACTGCTTGTACAGATGTAATAGAACCTTTCTTTGTAGAAGTAATACGCTCTTGCATTGCTCCCATTTCTGTAGCTAATGTTGGCTGATATCCTACTGCTGATGGCATACGACCTAATAAGGCTGATACCTCAGAACCTGCTTGTGTAAAACGGAAGATATTATCTACGAAGAAAAGAACGTCTTTTCCTTGTGCTTCTCCTGCTCCATCACGGAAGTATTCAGCAATTGTTAAACCTGATAAGGCAACACGTGCTCTTGCTCCTGGTGGTTCGTTCATTTGCCCGAATACGAAAGTAGCTTTAGAGTCTCTCATTCCTGGTTTATCTACTTTAGACAAATCCCATCCTCCTTCTTCCATAGAGTGCATAAAATCATCACCATACTTGATAATTCCTGATTCTAACATCTCTCTAAGTAAATCGTTTCCTTCACGAGTTCTTTCTCCAACACCAGCAAATACAGATAATCCTCCGTGTCCTTTTGCAATGTTGTTAATTAACTCTTGAATTAATACAGTTTTTCCAACTCCTGCTCCACCAAATAATCCAATCTTACCACCTTTTGCATATGGCTCAATTAAATCAATTACTTTAATACCTGTAAACAACACTTCTGTTGATACTGATAAGTCTTCAAACTTTGGTGCTTGACGGTGAATTGACAATCCAGCATCTCCTGTTTTAGGTAAATCACCTAAACCATCAATAGCTTCACCTGTTACGTTAAACAAACGACCATAAATATCGCTTCCTATTGGCATTTGAATTGGGCTTCCTGTAGCGACAACTTCTGCACCTCTACTTAAACCATCAGTTGCATCCATCGAAATGGTACGAACTGTATCTTCACCTATATGTTGTTGAACCTCTAATACTAAAATTGAACCATCAGCTTTTTTAATTTCTAATGAATCGTAAATTTTTGGTAATTCAGTATTTTCTGTATTAAACTCAACATCGATAACTGGACCAATAATTTGAGAAACTTTACCTGTTATTGTAGACATTACTATATGTAATTAAAGTTATTTAATTTGCTATGTAAGCTTTAGCTCATTTTTCAAAGTGCAAAGGTAATTTTTTTAGTGGAATTTAAAAAACCTTTCACGCTATTTTTACTAAAAATATTACACAAAAAAATGCCTCACAAATGTGAGGCATTTTCTAAACTTACGTTTTAATTAAATTATTTTGTTAATTTAATTTCAACACGTCTGTTTTGAGCTCTACCAGCTCTTGTTTTGTTATCTGCAATTGGATAATCTTCACCAAAACCAGCAGAAACTAATCTTTCTGCAGGGATACCAGCTTTAACAACTAAATAATCCATAACAGCCTTAGCTCTTCTTTCAGATAATTTTTTGTTACTAGCAGCTCTACCTTGGCTATCAGTGTGACCTTGAATACTAAAGTTAGCTTTAGAATATTCTTTCATGATCGCAGCAATTAAATCTAATTTACCAGAAACTCCAGCTCTAAAAGATGTTTTTCCTGAGTTAAAGTAAATAGCTCTTGCGAAATCATTTAATTTCTTTTCAGCTTCCTTAGTAATTAATACTTCAGGACATCCGTTGTTAGAAGCTACACCTGCAACCTTAGGACATTTATCATCTTTATCTAATACTGAATCTCCATCAGTATCTGGCCAAGGACAACCTGCATTTGCAGCAGGACCTGCTACAGCAGGACACTTATCTTTACCATCAACTACACCGTCTCCGTCAGTATCAGGACATCCGTTGTTAGCTTTAGTTCCTTTTTCAGTAGGACAAGCATCATCTTTATCAGCAATACCATCACCATCAGTATCAGGACATCCGTTTAATGCAGCTAAACCAGCTACTTCAGGACATGCATCATCTGCATCTTTAATTCCGTCATTATCAGTATCAGGACATCCGTTAAATTCTTTTAATCCTGCAACCTCTGGACAAGCATCGTCTTTATCGAAAACACCATCACCATCAGTATCAGTACCACCAAATTTAAACACTAAACCAACTGAATGTTGGAAGTGGTCTTGTACTTTATCACTAAATTCTTTTTTACCACCAGTTTGGAAGTTTAAACCTAAGTTATCGTTAAACCAAGTATTGAAACCAAAACCTGCGTTTAACATACCTTCACCTTGATCAGCTAAAGAAGTATAACCTCCCCCTAAATATACATAAGGATCAAACCAAGAAGTTTCTCCAACTAAGTTATTTAAGTCATACTTTACATTTGCATCAATAGCCCAGTAAAGCTCATCTATATCATTTTTAGTAGCAAATGTCTCAATCTTATTAATAGATCCTGCTAACTCTAAAGTAAAACCTTCGTTTAAGTACTTTCCTACAGTAACTCTAGAGATCGATGGAAGCACGTTCCAGTCACCAGTACCAATGTAATCTTTTGCATAATCTGAAAATTCAGTTGGAATTCTAACGTCTACAGCGTTAACTCCAAATCCTACAGCCCATGGGTTGTCAGAATCTTGTGCGTTTATCGTTCCTACAGTAGCGAACGTAAACAAAGCTATCACAGCTAATTTGATTTGTTTCATTATAAAAAATTTAAATTAAAAGTTCGTTTATATATTTAGCAAATGTAAGTTGTTAAAACTTATTTACAAAAGCAAATCTACAAAAACTTACAATAAATGCAAGTTTTAGCTTAAGATATTTAAATTACTCCCAGCTCTTTCCCTACTTTTATAAAGGCTTTTATCGCTTTATCTAAATGTTCTTTTTCATGTGCTGCAGACAACTGCACGCGTATTCTTGCTTTTTCTTTTGGCACAACTGGAAAGAAAAAACCAATAACATAAATACCTTCATCTAATAATTTATTTGCCATGTTTTGAGAAAGCTTTGCATCATACAACATAACAGGTACAATTGCAGCGTCAGCACCTACTAAATCGAAACCAGCTTTCTCCATTTCTGTTCTAAAGTAGTTTGTATTCCATTCTAACTTATCTCTTAAAGAAGTATCGTTAGAAATTAAATCAAAAACTTTTAACGCTCCTCCAACTAAAGAAGGCGCTAATGAGTTTGAAAATAAATACGGACGAGAACGCTGACGCAATATTTCGATAATTTCTTTTTTACCTGTGGTATAACCTCCCATAGCACCACCAAGTGCTTTTCCTAAAGTACCGGTTACAATATCAACACGATCCATTACATTCTTAAGTTCAACAGTACCACGACCAGTTTTACCGATAAATCCGGTTGCATGACATTCATCAACCATTACCATTGCGTCATATTTATCAGCTAAATCACAAATTTCATCAAGCTTTGCTACAATACCATCCATAGAGAAAACCCCGTCAGTAACAATAATCTTAAAACGGTGTTCTTGTTTATTTGCTTCAATTAACTGCGCTTCTAAAGAACTCATATCATTATTGTCATAACGATAACGAGCTGCCTTACACAAACGAACTCCGTCTATAATAGAAGCATGATTTAAACTATCAGAAATAATAGCATCTTCTTTTGTTAGTAACGGCTCAAAAACTCCACCATTTGCATCAAAAGCTGCAGCATACAATATCGTGTCTTCTGTTGTGTAAAACTCAGCAATTTTTGCTTCTAGTTGCTTATGAATATCTTGTGTTCCACAAATAAAACGAACAGACGACATACCGAAACCATGCGTATCCATAGTATCTTTTGCTGCTTGAATTACTTCAGGATTATTTGACAATCCTAAATAATTATTCGCACAAAAATTAATTACCTCCTCGCCTGTTGCTATTTTTATAGCAGCATCTTGAGAAGATGTTATAATACGTTCTGATTTATACAATCCGGCGTCTTTAATTTCCTGAATTTCTTGCTGTAATTGTTCTTTTATTTTTCCGTACATAATTTATATTTTAGTTACATCTACAATCGATGTGGTATTTATATTTAAAGGGTCAAAGTTAATTGTTAAACTTCTTCAACCAAAATTTCTTCATTAATATATATGAGTAGTTTTTTATCAACCTTAAAATTCATCGATTTTAACACCCGTTCGTAACGCAATAATTGCTGATGATAACTTTTGGATGGTTTTCCTGTTTTATAATCGATAATGGTTACTGCATTATTCGTGTCAAGTACCAATCGATCAGGAATTAAAATCTGATTATCAACATCAACAATTTCACGCTCATTATATATAGTTACCTCTTCTGAATAATAATGTTGCAAATCTGAATGACTTACAATTTTATTAATATCCGTTTTAATCTTTTTTGCTTGCTCTTTATCTATTACACCTTGTTGCTCGTATTGATTCACTATTTTCTTTACATCGCGCTGTGTTGTAATTTTCGCCATCATTTCGTGAATCAAGTTTCCAAACTCAATTGCTTTCCCTTGTTCTGTGTTCCATAATTTCGATGCACTTGCCAACATATGAATATTGTGTTCTTGCCAGGGCGTAGATATAAATTCTTCTTGAATCGCTGTTAAAGAAGCGATTTCTTTTCGTTTACTTATTCGCGTTATATTGCCAAAAGAATACTCTGACTGATCATTATTCCAAAGATTTTTTTCTTTTAGATAATTGATAAATATTCCTGAATAAAAATTAATATTTTCTTCTCCTTTAGCCGTAATTTTATATTCGGTAATTATATGCAACTGCTCTACCGAACGCGTTAAAGCTACATACAAAAGATTAAAATTATCTAATTCTAACTCTTCTCTTTGTTGGTCGTATATTTCTAAACTTCGATCGTTTATAGCTTTTAAATCTTTATTAAAAGGCACTAATAATTCCTTAAAATTTTCAAAATCGGCTGGTAAATCATCTAACCAAATTTTCGGGTTTATTTGTCGGTAAACATCTAAATCGTACGGAAAAATAACCACCGGAAATTCTAGTCCTTTCGATTTATGAATCGTCATCACCTGAACAGCATTTCCACTTTCGGGAGCCACAATACTTAAATTCTCTTTTTTATCTTCCCAAAAATCTAGAAACTCCTGAATACTCGTTCCTTTTCTCTGTTGTTCTAAAACAACATCTAAAAAGAATTGCACATAGGCATCTGAAGAGTTTATCAATTTAAAACTTCGGATAATTTCCTCTACTTTTTCATAAAACGGTAATTGATGAAAATCGGCTAACTCAAAAGATACTTGATAACTTAATAACTGTTTAAAAATTGCCTCATTAGGCACATGAATCATTGCTGATATAAAAGCATGTTTTTCCGTTTTTAACGCTAAATGATCGTGTAAGAAATACAAAACCTCTAACAATGCTTCTTTGTCATTCGGATGTTGAATTACTTGTAAAACATCAACAATAAAATTTACTTTCGAGCTATTTTGTAGCAACAACGTTTCTGAAGAAATAATGTTAATTTCGTTTTCAGATAAATAATTTGCCACTGCAATTCCGTCTTTTTTCTTACGGACTAATACACAAATTTCATTTAAAGAAAAACCGGCTTCTAAACTTTTAATGGTTTCTAATATTTTCTTCGGATATTTTAAAACCTCATCCTCTTTTTCCTCTTCCTTATCTAAAAAAGACAACGAAACATATCCGCCTTTTTTTGCTGTTGTTAACTGCTTATTTCCTTCAATAAATAATTGCTTGTAATTTTCATTTTGAAGAAAATTTGACGTGTGCTGAAAAAATTGATTGTTAAAATCAATTACCTCGGTATAACTTCTATAATTAGTCTCTAGTGTTTTAATTTCTTTCGGAACATGAAACGGATTCTCAACATCCGAACCTAAAGAAATAAACTGCTCTGCTTTACCGCCACGCCAACGATAAATAGCTTGTTTACCATCGCCAACCAACAACAAATTACTTTTTTCTTGTGCTAATGCATTGTCGATTAACGGAATTATATTTTGCCATTGTAACACCGATGTATCTTGCATTTCATCAATAAAATAATGCATAAATCGCTGGCCGATTCTTTCGTAAATAAACGGAGCAGGTTGGTCTTTAATATTGTCAGAAATTAATTGATTAAACTCTGCATTTAATCGGATATTATTTTCTTCTTTTATATGTGTTAATTCTAAATTAATATGATTTAAAACTGCTAACGGAATGATACTTTTTAATGCCAGTTTGTTCATTAAAAATTGCTGATACAATTCTTCTGATTTACTGTATAAATTCAACAATTCTGGCAAAACACTTTCAATAGCGTTTTTTATGTCGTCTGATTTTGATTTTGCATAAAAATTATTTTCTTCGATGCGTTCACGAAGCTTTGAATCCTCAAAAAACTTTGCTTTCTCTGGATTTTGAGATAACGCCAAAAAATGATTCGGCAACATAGAGCGATAAAAATCTTTATGATTTATTTGTGCCGTTTCTATAACCGCTATTCCTTGATTCCCAATTGCGATAAATCGAGTTTTTATCTCTTTTTGATGTTTAGAAAGTTTACTTTTTAAGTTCGTAAAATCAGCTAGTTTTTTATCCGCCAGTTTTCTAAAATGCTTCGTATCATCTTCATTTAATAAAATTCTAGAAAACTCATTTAGCTCCAACGAAATATCCCATGATTTATCATCATCTGCTTTATCAAGTGAAAAATCAATTAATAATTTCGTTAAATCTTTATCGGTTCCAATTTTAGAAATCAATACATCAACAGCTTCATTTAATAAAGAAACGGCATCCATTTCAACCTCAAAATTTAGCGACAATCCTAAATCATACGCAAAACTTTTTATTATTTTATGTGTAAAACTATCAATTGTAGTAATTGAAAAGGCGGAGTAATTTTGTAAAACAGCATCTAATATTTTTTTACTTCTGCTTATAATTATTTGCTTATCAATTTTAATTTCATTGATAATAAGTTGAAACAAATCGTTTTCTTTTCCTTCAGAGAATTCTTGCAAATTTTCTAATACACGCTCTTTCATTTCACCAGCCGCTTTGTTGGTAAATGTAATCGCTAATATTTTCTGAAAGGTGAAAATATCATCAGAACTCAATAAAACTTTTAGATATTCTTTTACAAGCGTAAACGTTTTTCCGCTACCAGCAGAAGCATTGTACACTTCAAAATTAGAAGAATTTTGCACAGATTATTTTTTTATGCAAAGTAACCTATTTAAAGAAAATAAGAAAGCTGAGAACAGAAATATTATTGTTTACCCTCTAAACAAAAAGAAATCTTTTTTCATTGATTCAATCTTAGAATCATCGTTTGTTATAATATAATCTATTGCTTTTTCTGTAAAGGTTTTTCCTTTTTTGGTAAGTGATATAATTTGATTTTCTATAACAATCATATTATTTTTTCTAGCTAAATCTACTATCGATTTTGCTTTTATTTTATGCCAATTTATATGCTCATTTAAATGATTAATATGTCTTTCTCTTTTTTCGGTATGATTATTTAAGTGCAACAAAAAAGTAAGTAATTGCACTTCTTTTTGTTGCTGCCTGTTTCGGTAAATTACTGAAATTAATCCTCTGTTGGGCGCTAATAAATACACAAAAAAGAACACCAAACCAAGCATACTAATCATAGATCCAGAGATAGAAGCATCTAACCAATGTGCTACCCAATAACCCGAAATGGCCGAAAACACACCAAATAAGCCTGAAAAAATTAACATTTTCTTTAAATCATTCGTTAATAAATAAGCAGTGGCCGCTGGCGCAATCATTAAAGCTACAACTAATATTGCACCGACTGCATCAAAAGCTCCGACTGTTGTAATTGATGCCACACTCATTAATCCGTAGTGAATTACAATTGGCGAAAAACCTAAAGCTGTTGCTAAACCTGCATCGAAAGTACTTACTTTTAACTCTTTAAAAAAAGCTATTAAAAGGCTTATGGTAATTACTAATATTGTCCCTATAATCCATAATGATTTAGGTCCGATATCTGTTCCGTTAATTAATAATCGATCAAACGGTGCGAAAGCTAATTCACCCAACAAAACAGCATCAACATCTAAATGAACATCATTTGCATTTTTGGCTATTAAAAGCACACCAATACTAAACAATGCCGGAAATACTAAACCAATTGCAGTATCTTCTTTTACCAATTTTGTTTTTTGAATATACTCAACCAATACCACTGTTAAAATTCCTGACAAGGCTCCCATTAAAATCAATAAAGGAGAATTTAAATCGTGTGTAATAAAAAAACCGATTACCAAACCAGGTAAAATCGAGTGGCTAATAGCATCGCTAATTAAGGCCATTTTTCTCAACACCAAAAACACACCAGGTATTGCACAAGCTACTGCTACTAAACTTGCTATTAATTGTATTTCTATCTGAGCACTACTCATTTTCTATATGTTGATTATACAAATTACCTGCAAACTGATACCCTTCTTCCGTCATCGACCACATTCTACCTTGTACTTTTATATATTTTTTTTCTTCTAACTCTTTTAAAGTTCCTCTTGTATATCCTTGAAAGTTATTTAAAATTTTTACCGCATGCGGATGTGATTTATCTTCGTGTGTTTTCACCAAATCAAACATAAAAGACAAGGTTTTATGTAACTGTAAATCGCGCCTGTTCTTTAAAAAACGAATTTGACGAAAAAGCAATCCTCTTGAAGGTGAAAAAATAAATGAAAACACCACAAATACTGCGGCAACTAATACAATTACAGGCCCTGTAGATAAATTAGACTGACTTGCGCTAATTCCTGTACCAATAACACCAGCAAGCAAACCAAAAACAGCTGCTAAAACAACCATGGTACTTAAACTATTTGTCCATTGACGTGCCGCCGCTGCTGGAGCCAACAACATAGCACTCATTAAAACAACACCTACTGTTTGCAATCCTAAAACAATTGCTAATACGATAAAACAGGTTATTAAAGCATCAATAAACTTTATATTAAAGCCTAAGGTTTTTGCATAATCGGCATCAAATAATAAGAGTTTAAATTCTTTCCAAAAGAGTAATAATACTGCTAAACAAATAGCTGTAACTATTGCTATAAACCAAACATCTTTAATTAGCAATGTTGCTGCCTGACCAAATAAAAACTTATCTAATCCTGATTGATTTGCGTTTGGTAATTTTTGAATAAAAGTTAAAAGTAACATTCCGAATCCGAAGAAAACAGAAAGAATCAATCCTAAAGCAGTATCTGTTTTTAAGTGCGTATTTTTCACAATTCCGCGTATCCAAAAAGCTCCAATTAATCCACTTATCAGTGCTCCTAGTAACAAAATATTAGTATCTTTTGTTCCTGTAATTAAAAACGCAATGGCAATACCAGGTAATGATGCGTGCGAAATTGCATCGCCCAATAAACTTTGTTTTCTTAACACTGCAAAACTACCTAACATACCGCAAATAGCGCCTAAAATTGCAGTACCAATAGTGATTGTTCGAAGTGTATAATCTGAAAAAACGAGTTTAAAATATTCAGAAAAGTCGATAGTAGTTAGTTTTTAGAGGTTAGTATTTTTGTTTCGTAAATATTTTTGCAAACCTATAATCATTTTTGAAAGTTCTTCTAATTTTTCACGAATCTCGTTTTCAGCTTCTTCAGAAAGAAAATTTTGTCGGTTTGCAATCGAAACACAAACTACACATTCATTTGTCGAGCCTAATGCTATCTGCAAAAATCTATTAAACTGTTTATCTGTATCTGCTGAACCTTCAGCAATATTTAATGCAATAGAAACAGCTGCTCTATTAAATTGAGATGTCAACCCATAACGTTCTGTATCTGGAAAATTACTTGATGTTTCATAAGAAAAATCGACAAATTCAAGTGCTTTTTGATACACTTTCAAATCTTCAAACTTGAACTTTATTTTTCCCATTTTTATTGATTTTTTTCTTTTCTAACCACTACTCACTAAAATCTAAAAAAACTTATTGCTGTACACTTACTTTATAGTTAATTCCGTAAGTTTTCGTTAGATTATCATCGTTAAAAATTTCTTTCACAGGGCCCGTTGCAATCTTTTTTACGTTTAAAAAAGTTACCCAATCGAAATATTCAGGAACGGTTTGCAAATCGTGATGTACCACAACCACTGTTTTCCCTGCTTTTCTTAATTCTTTTAAAATATTGATGATGGTAATTTCTGTAGTTGCATCTACTCCCTGAAAAGGTTCATCCATAAAATAAATGGATGCATCCTGAGCTAGAGCTCTCGCCAAGAAAACACGTTGTTGTTGCCCTCCTGAAAGCTGAGAAATTTGCCTGCTTTTAAAAGCTAGCATTCCTACTTTTTCAAGCGCTTCTAATGCTGCTTTTTTTTGTGATTTCCCTGGACGCTTTATCCAACCTAAACTTCCATAAGTTCCCATCATAACAACATCTAAGGCTGTGGTAGGAAAATCCCAATCGACACTTCCTTTCTGTGGAACATAAGCAACTAATTTTCGCTGTTTATCATAGGGTTTATCGTAAATAGAAACACTTCCTGCAATGGGGTTTATAATACCTAAAATAGATTTTATTAACGTAGATTTCCCTGCACCGTTTGGCCCAACAATTGCCATTAAAACTCCTTCAGGAATGGCTAAATCAATATCCCAAAGTACCGGTTTATAGTTATAAGCAACCGTTAAATCATCAACCGTTACTGCGTATTTTGTTTCCATATTATTTTAATGCGTTAACAATCGTATTCACATTTGCTTTATACATACCTATATAAGTTCCTTCTATTGTTCCTGCATTTCCTAATGCATCAGAATATAACGTTCCGCCAATTACCACTTCTTGATCTTTAGATTTTACAGCTTCTTGCAAAGCTTCAATAGTTCGTTTTGGAACAGAACTTTCTACAAAAATTGCTTTTACATTATTTTCTATAATAAACTTTGCTAACTTCTGAACATCCTGAACACCAGCTTCTGTTGCTGTTGATAATCCTTGTAAGCCTACAACATTAAATTGATGCTGTTTTCCGAAATAATTAAAAGCATCGTGTGCAGTTACCAAAATCCTTTTCTCTATTGGCAATTCGTTTATTTTACTTTCTACCTCTTTGTTTAAAGCTACTAGTTTCTCTAAATATTTTTTCGCATTTTGCTGATAAAAAGTAGCATTTTTAGCATCTATTTCTGCTAATTTTTCTGCTACGTACGATGTTATCTTACTCCAATTATTAAGATCAAACCAAATATGAGGATCGTAATTTGAAGCGAATAACTCTGAACTTATTAAGTTCTTTTTATTAATTACATCAGAAACAACAATCGTTTTTTTATTTTGATGTTGCATTTTCTCAAAAACCTCTTCTAGTTTTCCTTCTAAATGTAATCCGTTATAAATAACAACATCTGCATTAAATAATTTTGAAACATCACCTTCACTAGCTTTATACAAATGCGGATCTACTCCTGCACCCATTAAACCTTTAACCTCTAATTTATCGCCTCCAATATTTTTTACTAAATCGGTAATCATCGTAGTGGTTGTAACTACTTTTAATTTACCATTTTCGTTTTTTGCTTTTTTACCACAACTTACTGCTAATAAGATTACAAATAATAATGCTATTCTTTTCATCTTAATTTTTTTGTATATAAATATTGTTTGCTACTTTGTTTGAAATCGTCATTTCTTTCTCGTTAATTTTCACTAAAAAAGAGTCATCAAAAGGTTCTTTATCTAATACTTCTATATTAAGTCCTAATCCGATTTCTTGCTTGTCTAAAAAACGTAAAAACTCAGAAGAAGTATCGTTTACACCTACACAAACTCCTTTTTCATTTTTTTGCAGCGTAGCTAACAAGCTTTTTTTTATTTGCGGTAAATTCCCTTTTTTATCAGGAATTGGATCACCATGTGGATCTCTTTTAGGGTGCCCTAAGAAAGCATCTAACTCGTCTATTAATTTAGGCGATTTTATATGTTCTAATTGCTCTGCTACTTCATGCACTTCATCCCAAGAAAAATTAAGTTTCTCTACCAAAAAAACCTCCCATAATCGATGCTTACGAATAATGCTAGCCGCAGTTTTTTTTCCGAGCTCGGTTAATGTAACGCCTTGATACTTTTTATAAACAACCACTTCTTTATCAGATAGTTTTTTAATCATATCTGTTACCGAAGAAGCTTTTGTTTTTAAACTCTTAGCTATAGCATTTGTACTGATTCCTTTGTCAGATATTGCCGCTAAATGATAAATAGTTTTGATATAGTTTTCTTCTGACTGACTAAACATAGTGTTTTTTTACTTTACAAATATATAAATTTTCATTTATAAAAAATAATTTTTAGTCTTACCTAAAAATTTATTTACCTTTGTCGAAATACAATTAATAAATTACCCATGAAAAACACTATTCTTTTAATTATTCTATTTGTTACCAGCTTTGTAAAAGCACAAATAATTACAGGAAAAACAGCTAATACAAAGGGAGAAACAATTCCTTTTGTAAATATTCTTATAAAAGGAACAAACATCGGAACAACAACTGATGAAAACGGAAATTACACACTAGAAACATCAAAAAATAAATTTGTTTTAATCGCTTCTTCTATCGGGTTTTTATCAGAAAGAAAAAACATCAACTTAAAATCATCCGAAGAAAGAAAAGTAGATTTTATTTTAACTGAAACTGCCGAAATTTTAGATCAAGTTACTGTAACAGGAACAAGAACAGACAGAAGAAGCACTAAAAACCCTGTAATTGTAAATGTAATTAACAGTGAAACTTTAGCAAATGTACAGGCTTGTAATTTATCTGAAGGTTTAAAATTTCAGACTGGCTTGCGTGTAGAAACCGATTGCCAAACTTGTAATTACACACAACTACGTATGAACGGATTGGCAGGTGGTTATTCTCAAATATTAATAAATGGTCGTCCTATATTTAGTCCACTAACCGGTTTATATGGTTTAGAGCAAATACCTACTAATATGATAAATCGTATTGAAGTGGTTCGCGGTGGTGGTTCTGCATTATACGGGTCGAGCGCTATTGGTGGTACTGTTAATGTGATTACTAATGTTCCTAAAAAAGACGACTATAGTATTCAATATACTTATCAAAATTTTAAAGGGGCGTCTGATCACATTATTGCTGGTAATGCAACCGTTGTTAATGATGCTAAAAATGCCGGAATTTCTTTTTTCATCAATAATAGAGCTCGAGAAATTTATGACCATAATGGCGATAACTTCTCTGAATTACCACAATTAAAAAACAACTCATTTGGTACTAATTTATTTTTTTTACCAACCGAAAATCAGAAGTTAGAAATTAACTTCAGTAAAATGAATGAATACCGTTATGGTGGCGAAATGATAAAAAACGCACCGCATTTTGCATTACAATCCGAAGAAAGAACACACGATGTATATGTTGGTAATATTGATTATCAAATAAATTTTAATGAAGACAAAAGCTCATTAATTACCTATTTTGCCTCTCAATACACCGCCAGAGATCATTACACAGGTATTCGCCCAGAAATAGGTACGCCAGAAGATACAGCTCATTTGGCAAATCCGCCTTATGGAAATTCAGAAACCACTACTTTTCAAGGTGGAATTCAGTTTAATCATAAACTAGAAGATTTCTTACAAGGAAACAATATATTAACTATTGGTGGGGAGTTTGTACAAGATGATGTCTATGACGAAATTGATGCTTATAAATATGTGGTCGATCAGGTTACTAAAAACTACGGATTCTTTTTTCAGAGTGATTGGGAAATAAACGAAAAGTGGAATTTACTTACAGGTGTTCGTTATGATCATCATAAATTAGATGCCCTAAAAAGAGATGGAACCAAAAAGTTAATAACCAACAACGTGGCAAGCCCTCGAGTTTCTTTACTTTTTAAACCTTTTGATAAAACACAAATAAGAGCCACTTGGGGAACAGGATTTAGAGCACCACAAGCTTTTGATACCGATTTACACATTGCTTTTGCAGGCGGTGGGATATCGAGAGTACAACTTGCTGATGATTTAAAAAGAGAACGCTCTAATAGTTATACCGTTTCTTTTAATTACGATCAACCAACAGAACATTATATATACGGGTTTACAGTTGAAAGTTTTTATACCAATTTACAAGATGCTTTCTTTTTAGAATCTATAGGAGAAGATGAATTTGGTGAAGTTTTTGAGAAAAGAAATGGTGATGGTGCTATTGTAAAAGGAATAACTTTAGAAACAAGGTTAAACTACGACGGAATTATTCAGTTTGACGCTGGTTTTACATATCAATCAAGTAAATACAATACTGCCGTTAATAATTCTGATACCTTAAACCCAAAGAAGGAATTTCTACGCACTCCTAGCACCTACGGATATGCAACAGCAACATATAGCCCTAATCAAAAATTTAAAACAGCTTTAAACTTAGTATATACAGGTAAAATGGATGTATTGCATTTAGCTTCTAATTTAAACTTAACAGATGATGAGTATTTTAAATCACCTAATTTTTTTAACGTAGGAATTAAAACAAGTTATAATTTAAAATTAGAGAAATTAGATAGCAATATTGAATTTTTTGCTGGTATTAAAAATATTTTTGATGCTTATCAAAACAACTTCGATATAGGTAAAGAACGTGATAGTAATTTTATTTATGGCCCTGCAAACCCAAGAACTTACACTTTAGGCTTTAAGATCTTAAAATAAATTATTACGACATACAATATACTGAAACAAGGAAACTTATATAAGTTTCCTTGTTTTTTAATAATCTACAATTAATATTACCATAACAAAATACACTTTCGTTAACATTAAAGAAACATTCTAATAAGATAAGCATAATTTACGTATAACATTAGATTTACAATATAACGCCAGATTTGCAGTGTATTTAAAACGTAAGTTAATTAGAATGAAAAATTTAATATTAATAACTCTTTTAACCATTTGTAGCTTTGCTTATTCACAAGATAAAGGAACCGTTAGTGGTATTGTTACAGATAAAGAGATGAATAATGAAGCATTGCCATTTGCTAATGTTTTTATTAAAGGAACAACTATTGGAGGAACTACAGATTTTGATGGTAAGTATACACTTAATGTTCCTGCCGGAAACCAAATAGTAGTTTTTAGTTTTGTTGGTTATCAAACAATAGAAAAACAAATTGTTGTTACTGCAAATCAAACAACAACTCTTAATCAATTACTAGGTGCTAATGAAGGTGTTACTTTAGATGAAATTGAAATTAAAGGTAGCACAAGTAAAGATAAAGCCAGTGCTTTATTACTTGAGCAAAAAAAGGCCGTTGTTATTAAAGAAAGTATTGGTGCTGAAGAGCTATCATCAAAAGGAATATCTGATGCAGCAGGAGCGGTTTCTAAAATTTCTGGAGTTTCTAAGCAAGAAGGTTCTAACAATGTATATGTTCGTGGTTTAGGAGATCGTTATTTAAACACTACAATGAATGGCTTGTCATTACCATCAAACAACATTGCTAAGAAAAACATCGATTTAAATTTATTCCCTTCAGATATTATCCAAAATGTATCTATTAGTAAAGCTTATTCTTCTACTTTTTATGGAGATTTTGCTGCAGGTAATATTGATGTATCGTCTAAAGAATATAAAGGTAACGGATTTGTAGAAGTTAATATTGGCTCGGGAGTAAATTCTAGAGCAATGGGGCAGGATTTTAAAAAGAGCGAAGGAACTGGTGATTTTGGTTATTATAATAGGTTTAAACACAATCCGTATGCAGTTGTGCTTTCTCATGGTGTAGATCCTATAAATGCTAGCAGTCCTATTAACAACTCTATTGGTATTAACACAGGTAAGTCTTTTGATTTTAATGACGGATCTAGATTAAGCCTTTTTGGAACCGCATCATTTAGTAGAAATTTTGAATATAGAGAAGGACCTGTTGTAGATTTTTCTAATGTATTTAAAAAGAAATATCCAAATGCACAAGAATACTCTTACTCAACTTCTACCACAGCAATGTTAAGTGCTTTGTACAAAATTAACAGCGATCATAAATTAAAATTCACTTCACTTTTCTTAAACAATTCTGGCGATGAAGTTGGTTACTATGGTTACAAAGGTTTAGGTGAAAACAGAGATGCTTTAAGAAACACCGATGAAGGTTTTTATCAAATGAATGTACAGTATAACCAAGATCTTGTTTTTGTAAATCAAGTAACTGGTGATCATAAATTTGAAGATGATAAACTAAAATTAACTTGGGGTATTGGTTACAACAATGTTTTTGCTCATGAGCCAGATAGAAAAAGAATAAGTTTAGAAAACTTTCAATATTCTTTAGACAATGACCCTAATACAAACCCTGTTTTCTTTACCAATAACTCTTTTGATAACCAACGTTATTTTCAAAAAATTATTGACGAGGAATTAAACAGTAGAATAAATTTAACATACAAAACTTCAGAAAATTTAGCCTTAAACTTTGGATATAATGGAAGGATTAAAGAAAGAAGTTTTGAAAATATTAGATATGGTTACGACATCTTAAACAAACAGTTTGAAGTAACAGATGTTAACAACCTTAATGCTATTTTTAACATTAACAATGCGCAAATATTTAAAAATCAAACAGGAAAAATATTTAAACTAGATGCTTTTAGAAAGATTCCTGGATATGAGAATGGAAACATTGCTAGTTTACCTGGCTTAAATGAAAACACCTATGACGGTCAGTTAAAAATACACGCAGGTTATGTTTCTGCAGAAATAAACGCTGGCGAAAAATGGGTAATTGTACCCGGTATAAGACTTGAGTCTTTTAATCAGAATATTAATTATAATGTTATTAATATTAACCCGAATGACCCTGGTTACAGAAGCGCTTCTGAAACGTTTTTCTTACCAAGTTTAAACCTTAAATACGCATTAAACGAAGATCAAAATTTACGTTTTAACTTTAGTCAAACTGTATCTGTTCCAGAGTTTAAAGAAGTAGCTCCTTTTATATACGAAGGTATTGGACAAAGAATTGGTGGTAATCCTGATTTATTAGACGACCCATCATTTTCTAAAGTATTTAACATCGATCTAAAATACGAATGGTTTATTTCTAGAGATGAAATTTTATCTATCGCAGCATTCGGTAAGCAGATTAACAACCCAGTAAATCTTGTAATAGCAAATAGTGCAGCAGGTAACCAACGTTATTTTAGAACAGGAGACAAAGCTACTGTATTGGGTGTAGAATTAGAAGTGCGTAAAAATTTAATAAAAAATGAAGATGATGAAACAGTAATTTCTACTGGTTTTAACTTCACTTACATGCACACAAAGCAAGATTTAAAACAAAACATTTCAGGAGTTTCTCGTTACAGCACAACCTTTAATAGAGATAGTGATGAGCTTCAAGGAGCATCTCCTTTCTTAATAAATGCCAATATTAATTATAGTCCGATAAGTTTTAAAAACTACAAGCCAATTACCTCAATCGTTTTCTCTTATTTTTCAGATAGAATAGATGCTTTAGGAGCTGGTGCATTAGGAAATATTATCGAAAAAGGCGTACCAACATTAGATTTTGTTTGGAAAAATAAAATTGGAGAAAAATGGGAAGTAAACTTAAAAGCTAAAAACTTATTAGACCCATCAATAAAAAGAGTTAGAGAAAACACTTCTATAGGAGATGTTATTTTATCTGAATATAAAAGAGGAACAAACATAGGCTTAGGTCTTAAATACAAATTTTAACAACTAAATTAAAAACACATTATTAAACTTTAAAAGATGAAAAAGAATTTTTTATTAGGATTAGCAATTGCAACTACATTATTAGTTTCATGTGGTGAAGACGGTACTTCAGACATCGTTATAAACGACAACAGTACAACAAACAATAATAACGGAGGTGATACAGGTTCTACAACAGGTGAAAATGTTGAATTAAGAGGAAACTACACAGAAAATTTAACTTTAGATGCGTCTAAAAACTATACGATAACTGGGCCAACAATTTTTGAAGATGGTACAACCTTAACAATACCAGCTGGTACAGTTATAAAAGCAGCTGCTACAGGTGCTGATGTTTACTTAGCAATTGCACAAGGTGCTAAAATAATGGCCGAAGGTACTTCTAGCCAACCAATTGTTCTTACGTCAAATGCTAATACTCCAAATGCTGGTGACTGGGGTGGTTTAATTTTATTAGGAAGAGCTCCTATAAACTCTGTAGTTGGTGGTACTGCTACTTCTACTTCAGAAATTGCAAGTTTACCTTACGGTGGAGATACTCCTGATGATAACTCTGGAAAATTAAGCTATGTAAGAGTAGAATATTCTGGTGGTAAAGCCGATGGATCATCAGAAAACAATGGATTTTCTTTTTACGGAGTTGGTAATGCAACTATTGTAGAATATATTCAAATGTTTGAAGGAAAAGATGACGGAGTTGAATTCTTTGGTGGTACTGTAAACGTAAATAATGTTTCTGTAGTAAATGCAGAAGATGATTCTATCGACTGGACAGAAGGATATTCAGGAACTATTACAAACGCTTATGTAAAGCACGGAACTGATCATGATAAAGGTTTTGAATGTGATGGTTACAATACAGATATAGGAAATTTATCTAGTACTAATTTCTTTTCTAAGCCTACTGTTACAAATGTAACCATAGAAGGTTTAGGTTCTGGAACAGAGAATGAAGCTATTCGTTTAAGAGCTGGTACACAAGGTATATTTAACAATGTTTTATTAATGGGCTTTGCTGAAGGGTTTGATCTTGATGGTGATGATACCGACAACCCAACAGGTAAAGGTGTTACAGATGGTAATTTAAAAGCTACTGATGTAAAGTTTGATGACGTTACTGTTAAAGTTAAAAATGATACAGGTGTTGCTTTTGCTACTGAAGATTTTATGACTGAAGATACAAATGCTACAGGTACAGATTATGCTACATGGGGAGCAGGGTGGACTAGAAAATAATTTTTTATTACTTCATAAAAAAAACCGAGCAATTGCTCGGTTTTTTTTATGCTTTTATTTTTTTATCAAACTGTATAATAAATCTTCTAATTTTTTTAATTCTTTAGGTGGGTTCCCGGCATCAAAACTAGAAGAAATATACTCTTTATCGTTTATTTTAATAGTAATTCTACCTATTAATGCCACATCACTAGCTCTTTTATCGGTTGGCGCTTTTAAATCGGCTATTTCAGTTAATTTAATTAAACCTACCAAGTCATTTAACCTAGTTAATTGTTCTTTAGAAAGCTCATATACCCCTTCTTTTTTTGGCAATTTATAAGACACTTCTTTAGTATTAACATTAATTAGTGTCATACTTCCTCTTGTTCGAGCTTCATAATTAATATTGTCGAATCTCTTATCTATATTTTGTGAGGCGCAACCCATTGTTAAAAGAATTAAAAAAGGTGTAATTATTTTTAAATGTTTCATTTATTAAATTTTAGGCTTCCTGTAAATATAAAAAAAGACACCTTAAATAAGGTGTCTTTTTAAAATCTATAGTAAGTTTTAATTTATTTTAACTTCTTCTTAACTGCTACTTCAGTATAAGCTTCAATTACATCTCCTTCTATAATATCATTGTACCCTTTAATTTGAACACCACAATCATATCCTTTAGTTACTTCTTTAACATCGTCTTTAAAACGTTTTAACGAAGTTAATACACCATCATGTACTACAATTCCGTCTCTAATAATACGTATTTTAGAATCTCTTGTAATCTTACCTGTCATTACCATACAACCTGCAATGTTACCAACTTTAGAAATTTTGTAAACTTCTCTAATTTCAACATTACCAAGAACCTCTTCTTTCATTTCAGGAGATAACATTCCTTCCATGGCGTCTTTAAGGTCATTAATAGCATCATAAATAATAGAATATGTTCTAATATCTACTTCTTCTCTATCTGCTACTACACGTGCATTTCCTTGCGGACGTACATTAAATCCAACAATAATGGCATCAGATGCTGTTGCTAATAACACATCAGATTCTGTAATTGCACCAACTCCTTTATGTAAAATATTTACTTGAATTTCTTCAGTAGATAATTTCTGGAATGAATCTGTTAAGGCTTCTACCGAACCATCTACATCTCCTTTTAAGATAATGTTTAATTCTTTGAAATCTCCTAACGCAATACGACGACCAATTTCTGCTAAGGTTAATGTTTTTTGAGTTCTTACAGATTGCTCTCGTTGTAATTGAGAACGTTTTGCTGCAATTTGTTTTGCTTCGCGCTCATCTTCAAACACATTAAACTTATCACCCGCTTGTGGTGCACCGTCTAATCCTAATATTGATACCGGTGTAGATGGTCCGGCAACTGAAACTTTCTTTCCTTTATCATCAAACATAGCTCTTACTTTACCACTATGCTTACCAGCTAAAATATAATCTCCAATTTTTAATGAACCTGTTTGTACTAAAATTGTAGATACATATCCTCTACCTTTATCCAGTAATGCTTCAACAACTGCTCCTGTTGCAGTTCTATTTGGATTTGCTTTTAATTCTAAAATTTCTGCTTCAAGTAATACTTTTTCTAATAACTCAGGAATTCCTTCCCCTGTTTTAGCTGAAATATCTTGAGACTGAATATTACCTCCCCATTCTTCAATCAATAAATTCATCTGCGATAATTGTGTTTTCACATTATCTGGATTTGCATTTGGTTTATCAATCTTGTTAATAGCAAAAATAATTGGTACGCCTGCAGCCTGAGCATGAGAAATAGCCTCTTTTGTTTGTGGCATTACATCATCATCCGCTGCTGCTACAATAATTACTAAATCTGTTACTTGAGCTCCACGTGCACGCATTGCTGTAAAGGCCTCGTGACCTGGTGTATCTAAAAATGCTATTTTTTGGTCTCCAACATTCACTGAATATGCACCAATATGCTGAGTAATACCTCCTGATTCACCTTCAATTACATTCGCCTTACGGATGTAATCTAACAATGATGTTTTACCGTGATCTACGTGACCCATTACCGTAATAATTGGTGCACGTGTTATTAAATCTTCTGGTTTGTCTATAACTTCTTCAATAGATTCTTCTACCTCAGCGCCAACAAACTCTACTTTATGGTTAAACTCTTCAGCAACAATAACTAATGTTTCAGCATCTAAACGCTGATTCATTGTTACCATCATTCCTAACATCATACATGAAGAAATAATATTTGTTACAGGAACATCCATCATTGTAGCAACTTCACTTACAGTAACAAATTCAGTCACTTTTAAGATCTTATTGTCTAACGCTTGAGCTTCTAATTCCGCTTCAGTATGTTCTCTATGAGCATCTCTTTTATTTCTACGGTATTTAGCTCCTTTACCTTTTTTAGATTTACCTTGAAGTCTTTCTAAAGTTTCACGTACTTGTTTTTGTACTTCTGCCTCAGTTGGTTCTTCTTTTTTAACAACTGCCGATCTTTGTCCTGGTCTTCCTCTTCCTCCTGGTCGACCAACACCTCCTCTACCTCTTGCAGCTCCACCTCTTGCGGCAGGTCTTGCAGTAGTTCCTGGTTTTGCAGTTCCCGGCTTACTAATTCTTTTACGCTTCTTTTTATCAGCGTCAGATTTAGTATCTGGTTTTTTCTTTTTAGGTCTTTCAAATTGCTTTAAGTCAATTTTTTGACCTGTAATTCTAGGACCGTCAAGTTTTTTATATTGAGTTTTTAGCTTTTCTGCATTTTCTGGAGTAACCTCAACAGCTTTCTCTTCTTTTGCTTCTTCTGCTTTTTTCTCTGCTACTTTTTCAGTTGGTTTTTCTTCAACCTTTTTCGGTGCTTCCTTTACTATTTTAAACTTTGCTTTTACTGGCTCTTTTCTTTCAACCTTAGCTGTAGGTGCTGTAGTTTTCTTTTCAACCACTTTTTCAGTTGATTTATCAACCTTTTTAGTTTCTGTAGCAGGAGTTTCTTCTTTAGGTGTTTCCTCAACCTTTTTTGAAGCTTCTTTTGTAGATGTTGGTTTTTCTTCAACTGTTTTACCAGTTTTAACATCAATCTTACCTACAGTTTTAAGTTCTAATTTTTTAGCTTTAGCTTTTAAAACCTCTTGTTTTTTAGCTTCGTCTTCTATCCTCTTCTTCTCTTGCTCTTCTTCTACTTGTAGACGAATAGCTTCTTTTTCTTTACGCTTTTCTTCGCTTACTTCTTTAGAGGCTACTTTCTTAGATTTATCTGTTTGAAAACCATCAAATAATATTTGATATTCTTTATCAGAAATTTTAGTAGTAGGACGAGCTTCTATTTCATGACCACTTTTAGCTAAGTGTTCTACAGCTCTATCTAAAGAAATGTTTAATTCTCTTAATACTTTATTGAGTCTTAATTTGTTGCCTTCAGCCATAAATTATTTTATACTTTATATTCAAAAAACACACTTTATACTTTTCGTATAGTTATGTTCTTTTTCTTTTAATGTCAGATTTTGTATTGATTATCATCAATTTTGCAGGAGACTGACTTCCTTTACTTTTTTTATTCTTCGAATTCTTCTCTTAAAACTCTTTGAACATCTAAAATTGTTTCCTCTTCTAAATCGGTTCTTTGCACTAACATAGAAACATCTTTCTCAAGAACACTCTTTGCTGTATCTAAACCTATTTTTTTGAATTCTGCAATTACCCAAGCTTCAATTTCATCAGAAAACTCTGTTAACTCAACATCTTCTTCTTCTAAACCTTCACGTTGTACATCTATTTCGTAGCCTGTTAACTCACTTGCTAAACGAATATTTACTCCTGATCGCCCAATTGCTTTAGATACTTCTTCTGGCTTTAATAAAACGCTTACACGTCCTTTTTTACCATTTTTCTCTTCTTCATAAGGCTTAATATCAACCGATGTTACTTTGGCAGGGCTTAATGCTCTTGCTATAAATAACGGTTCGTTTTTAGTGTAATTAATTACATCTATATTTTCGTTTCCTAATTCACGTACAATACCATGAATACGAGATCCTTTTACACCAACACAAGCTCCTACAGGATCAATTCTATCATCATAAGAATCTACTGCAATTTTTGCTTTATCACCTGGTATTCTTGCAACACCTTCAATGGTTATTAATCCGTCAAAAACCTCTGGAATTTCTTGTTCAAATAATTTAACTAAGAAAGCTGGCGAAGTTCTTGATAAGATAATAGCTGGTTTGTTACCTCTTAATTCTACTGTTTTTATAACCCCACGAACAGCATCTCCTTTTCTGAAGAAATCTGAACGAATTTGCTCACTTTTTGGTAAAACAATTTCGTTTCCTTCATCATCTAACAAAATTACTGCATTATGTCGGATGTGGTGTACTTCTGCACTATAAATTTCACCTTCTAAATCCTTAAATTGCTTAAAGATATTTGTACTATCGTGCTCGTGTATTTTAGAGATTAAATTTTGACGCAATGCTAAAATAGCACGTCTTCCTAAATCTATTAATTTTACTTCTTCTGATACATCTTCACCAATTTCAAAATCTGGCTCAATTCTTCTTGCTTCTGCAAGCTCTATTTCTTCATTGTCATCTTCTGAAAAACCATCAGCAACTACTACACGGTTTCTCCAAATTTCTAAATCCCCTTTATCTGGGTTAATAATTATATCAAAGTTATCATCAGATCCAAACCTACGTTTTAATGCTGCACGAAATACTTCTTCTAAGATAGACATTAGTGTTACCCTGTCTATACTTTTATTATCTTTAAACTCTGAAAATGACTCAATTAACGCAATATTTTCCATTTCATTCTCTTATTAAAATATGATCTTCACTTTTGCTTCTTTAATCTCTTCATACGATAAAACCATTGTTTTCTCTACCGTATGTTTTCCTTTGCCTATTGGCTTAGGCTCTCTTGCTTTCCAAAACAAAGTAATGTTATCTTCAGTTGCTTCGGTTAACGTTCCTTCAAATTCTTCAGTTGCTGTTTTAACTTTTAGAATCCTACTAATATTCTTTTTATACTGACGCTTCACTGTAAGCGCATGTGCAATATCTGGTGTTGTTACCTCTAAAGAAAAATCTTCTTCCTCTCTATCTAAATTGTGTTCAATTTTCCTACTAATACGTATACACTCATTTAAAGGCACTCCTGAATCACCATCAACAATTACTTTTATTTTACTGTTCGCTAAAAATTGCAAATCGATTAAATATAACGATTCGTTCTCTTGCAAAGCTTCTTGTAATAATTCTTTTACTTTTTCTTGATTCATCCTGAGGTATAAAAAGAGGGGACTCACGTCCCCTTCCATCCATCTAATTAATAAATTTGCTGCAAAGATAGTAAGTTATTCATTAACACGCAAATATCTTCCTCTTCAATATACTTCACGTAAACAGAAAGAATTATATACTTAAACATACCGTTATTATGAGAAAAACACCGTGTTTTATAAATTAAAATGCATTTTATTATTCCTTAAAAATCAAAAGCTAAAACACTTAATCTATTTATTGATTAGTATCTAACCAATTTTGCACTCTAAATTCGCTATTCTTTTTTATATCTAACCAAAATAAATTAATGTCTCCTGCGTGATAATTCTTAAGAAATGACATAAAAAAACGCAATGGAAATTTAGGATTTGTAGACCAAACTAAACCGTTTGTAATTTCAATTTTTAATGCTTGACAATACAAATTACCATTGCTATACAAGAAACCTTTATGTTGATTTAACGTTGTAGTTTTAGATGTATCCCAAGTTATTGGGTTTGTTGTAACGCTTCCTTTATACCAATCTTTATTTTTAGGTAAACTCCCCTTCTTAAAAGTATTCCAAGAAACAAAACCGCCTGTTTCTTCTGGAGAATTCATAGCTTTAATTGTCTTAAACTCATTAGGTGCTACACGCATCCCCGGAATATAAGCTGCTATTAACCTGTTTCGGAGTGGCTTTTCATCAAAAAAATCTTTTAATAATTTAATTGCGTGCCTAGAACCCTGACTATGACCTGCAATTACAATAGGTCTATCATTATTATATTTTTTTAAATATACTTGAAAAGCATTTTTCACATCTTCATAGGCTAAACTTAAAGCCTTATCACCTCCTTTTTTATGTTTCTTATTAAAGGATCGGTAATGTGCTTGCCGGTAAAAAGGCACATACATTTGCCCCGATGTTGCAAAGGCTGAAGCCTGATATAAAACAGCTGTGTTTAAAACTTTATCATTTTGGTCTTTATCAGTTATAGCAACATTCCAACGCTCATCTTTTTTACTCGTATTTAAAGTTGGATATATATAAAAAACGTCTGCTTTTAAAATGGTGTTTTCAGAAGGTAAATATTTAGCAAATTCTTTTGGATGTTTAGATGGTAAAACGGCCCATGAACTTTCTAACTCATAATTAGGTTTTGAAGGACTATTTTTATCACTAAACTTTTGTGTATTGTAAGTTGATTTACAACTAGCAAAAATGATTATTAAAAATAAAACTATTACCAACTTAACGTTTTTCATCTTTTTTACATTTTACTCAGTAAATCAATAAACTATTTTTTAATGTTTTATTCTAAAATACGTCTGTACAATTATTAGACCTAAATTCATTTTAAGCAAATCTTCTTTCAATTATTGAAAACAAACGCGCTTCGTATTCTTCTTTATTAGACCAATCATAATCTGGTTTAATCATTTTATTAATAAATTTTTTAGCCTCTTTCTCTGTTTTAAATGTATTTAACTGAGAAACTACTCTATTAAAATCACTTTGATTTCCATCAAACAAATGCTTTACAAAAACAATTCTATCATTTAAATCTATTTGAATCGTGCTCTGAAGTTGATCATTTAAAGACTTTCTTAAATCAACTTTTTCAAATAAATCAGCCATAACATCAACTGAAATTGTTCCTTCTAACTCATCTTCAAGAGTGCTTTTTTTTGTAGCTTTAACTTCTTCTACATCATCCTTAACCACTTCTTCTTTTGAAAACAATAAATTCTCAATCTCATCAAAAGGCTGCTCTTTAATCTCTTCTAAACTTATTATTTCTTCTTCAACCACTTCCGTAACTTCCTCAACAGCTTTAATTTCGGCAGCTTCAACAACCTCTACTACTTCTGCAACAGGTTCATTCGTAATTTCAGCGACAACTTCCTCTTCTGTAACCTCTTCTTCAGCCTCTTCTTCTAGTTGGTGTGTAACTTTATTTATTGTCCTAAAAGAATCTTCAGCGTTACTTTCTTTGCTTTTCTTTTCTTCTGCCAGCAAAATATCACTTAATAATTCTTCTTTTGTCTTTAAAGGATTGTGAGTATTATTTATGTATTCTTCTACATATGCTAAAACCGAAAGTTTTTCATAAACCTCATGAGCCTTCTGTTTTAACTCAAACACATCATCTTTATTTTTCATTCGTAAAATGCTGTGTGCTAAACTGGTTAAATCTGATGCTAGTTTTTTGTGCATAAGTTGTTGTTTGATTTTAATTTTTGCTGTTAAATTTTAATAAATTTGTTGCTTACTCGAAAGTAACACAAAAATCAATAATAGCGCTTAAAATTACAAAATGTTTCTTGAAAATACAGTAAATCATACAGAACAATTTGGTTGGATTGAGGTAATTTGCGGCTCAATGTTTTCGGGTAAAACCGAAGAATTAATACGCAGACTTAAACGTGCGCAATTTGCAAAGCAGCGCGTAGAAATTTTTAAACCCTCATTAGATACACGTTATGACGAAGAGGAAGTGGTATCTCATAATGCCACCAGAATTAGATCAACTCCTGTACCATCATCATCAAATATTAGAATATTAGCGAATAATGTTGATGTTGTTGGTATTGATGAAGCACAATTTTTTGACGATGAAATCGTTGCTGTTTGTAACGATTTAGCCAACAGAGGTGTGCGTGTTATTGTTGCCGGTTTAGATATGGATTTTAAAGGAAACCCTTTCGGCCCCATGCCTGCACTAATGGCAACCGCCGAATATGTAACAAAAGTACATGCTGTTTGTACTCACACTGGTAACTTAGCACATTATAGCTATAGAAAAGCTTTAAACGACGATTTGGTTTTACTTGGCGAAACCCAAGAATACGAACCATTAAGTAGAGCTGCTTATTACAAAGCAATGCAAGCACAAAACAAAAAGAAAGAAAATCTATCGGATGAATAATCATGTTACTGTTTTAGAAATTGATGCAGCGTCTGTGTATCATAATCTTGCTTATTTTAAGCAAAAATTAAATCCTAAAACCAAAATTTTAGCCGTTGTAAAAGCTTTTGGCTATGGTAGTGAAGCTACTGAGATAGCAAAAACACTTCAAGATAAAGTAGATTATTTTGCAGTTGCTTATTCTAACGAAGGAATTATTTTACGTGACGCTGGTATTAAAACACCTATTTTAGTTTTACATCCGCAGATTAAAAATTTAGAGGATATTGTAAAGTACCGACTAGAACCAAACCTGTATAACTTTAAAATACTAGAAGCTTTTTTACTATTGGCAGATAAAAAGCCTTTAATGAATTATCCTATTCATATTAAATTTAATACAGGTTTAAACAGATTGGGTTTTTGGCATACTGACACTCCGATGCTTATCTCTCAATTAAAAAAGTCGAATAATATAAAAGTTGAATCTATTTTTTCTCATTTAGCGGCAAGTGAAGATGCTAATGAACAAGATTTTACAGTTGGGCAAATAAACAACTTTGCTTATATCGTAAAAGAAATTTATCAGCATTTAGGTTACAAACCTATGATTCATATTCTAAATACTTCTGGAGTTATTAATTACCCACAAGCACAGTTTGATATGGTTCGTATAGGTATTGGCTTGTATGGCTTTGGGAATAACGAACATGAAACCTCTCAATTAAAAAACACACATACCTTAAAATCTATTATTTCGCAAATACATTTAATTCAACCTGGCGAGACTGTAGGATACAATAGAGCTTTTGTTGCTAACAAACTTACTCGTAGCGCCACTATTCCTATCGGACATGCAGATGGTATTTCGCGAAAACTAGGAAATAAAGTAGGTTTTGTATTTATCAATAACCAACCAGCACCTATTATTGGGAATGTTTGTATGGATATGATTATGGTTGATGTTACAAAAATAGAATGTAAAGAAGGAGATGAAGTTATTATTTTTAACCATCAAAAACACATTCAATATATTGCTCATAAGTGCGAAACAATTTCATATGAAATACTCACAGCAATATCTCAACGCGTAAAAAGATTGGTTAAAAGCTAAATTTTATATACTTTCCTACTCAATTAACTATTAAAACTTAAAATATGGGAATGCTTAAAGAATTTAAAGAGTTTGCTATGAAAGGTAACCTTGTCGACATTGCTGTTGGTTTTGTTATGGGTGCGGCTTTTAAACAAGTAGTAACTTCTTTTACAGGCGGTATTGTATCTCCTTTAATTGGCTTATTATTTAATGCCGATTTTAAAGATTTAAAATATATTGCTAAAGAAGGTGTAGCAGACGAAGCCGGAAAAGTAACAGGTGAAGTTGCTATTTTATATGGTGAATTTTTAACAAATATTATCGACTTTATTATTGTTGCCTTTGTAATGTTTATAGTTGTGAAAGCGATAAACGCAATGAAAAAGAAGGAAGAACCAGCTCCTGCTGCTCCAAAAGGACCAAGTCAGGAAGATTTATTAGGTGAAATTAGAGATTTATTAAAAAATAAATAACAACTAATTACAAATACAAAAAAGCCGGTAAAATTAAACTTTTTCCGGCTTTTTTTACTTTATATTTTAAACATGTTTCCCTTTTCCCCAACCATGTTTTCCTAAATATTGATTTCCGCTTTCTACAGCTCCTTCTTCAATTGATGTTCCCATAGAATCGTTCCATCTATTTAAATATCCGAAGAGAGAAATAACACCTAACATTTCTACAATCTCACCTTCATCCCAATATTTATACAATTCGGTTTTTATCTTTTCATCCACCATATTTGGTACCATCGAAGCTGCTAATGAGAAATCTAACGCAGCACGCTCTGCATCAGAAAAAGCAGCGTGTGTTTTATATTCCCAAATATTATCTAACTGCTCTTGCTCTGCTCCATAACGTTCAGCAGCTCTAATAGCATGCGCTTGGCAATATCTGCAACCAGTAGCGTTACTAGAAACCCAAGCAATCATTCTTTTTAAAGCTGATGTTACATTGCCTTCGTTTGCCATAACTGCTTTATTTAAATTGATAAAAGCTTTTGAAATGGCAGGACGTCTTTGCATTGTTAAAACCGAATTCGGACAAAACCCAAGGGTTTCGTTAAAAAATTCGGCTAATTCTTTTGTTTCTTTATCATGATCGGCTGATAATGGTGTTACTAATGGCATATGTTTTATTTTTTGATGATTTTTTACTGTAGCTTTGTAAAAGAGAACAACATCTCGTTGCTTCTTTTTTAAATTTGCATACGCAATAAACAAAAAAATAATCAAATTATGGCATCACATACAGTTACAACAGTTTGGAAAGAAAACATGCAATTCGAAACTGATAATCCAAGCGGACATAAAGTTTTAATTGACACTTCTGAAGAAAACGGTGGAAACAATGCTGGTTTAGGACCAAAAGCAATGATGTTATCGTCTTTAGCAGGTTGCTCTGGTTTAGATGTCGTTTCTTTATTAAATAAAATGAGAACTTCTGTGGCCGATTTTAAAATGGAAGTTACTGGCGAGTTAACCGAAGAACATCCTAAATATTATAATAAAGTTTCGGTTGATTATCATTTTTACGGAACAGATTTAGATGAAGAAAAAATTAATAAAGCAGTAAAATTATCAGTAGATAAATATTGTGGTGTTATGGAAATGTTTAGAAAATTTGCTGATGTAAAAACTACAAATCACTTTCATAAGCAATAACAAAATATCTTAAAAAATATGCGTTGGACTTTAAAACCAGCACCTGATTCTAAAAAAGTAAATCAATTAGCTAAAGAATTATCTGTCGATAAAACTTTGGCTAAAATTCTTGTACAACGTAATATTGACACTTTTGATAAAGCAAAACAGTTTTTCCGCCCTTCATTAAACGATTTACACGATCCGTTTTTAATGAAGGATATGGAAATAGCGGTTGAACGAATTGAAAAAGCAATTGCCAACAACGAAAATATTTTAGTTTTTGGCGATTATGATGTTGACGGAACCACTGCGGTTTCATTAATGTCGTCTTATTTAAAAACAATTCACCCGAATATTGCCACTTATATTCCCGATAGATACGCTGAAGGTTATGGAGTTTCTTACATGGGAATTGACTTTGCAGAAGACAATGGTTTTTCTTTAATTATTGCTTTAGATTGCGGAATAAAAGCCATCGATAAAGTTGCCTATGCATCTCAAAAAGATATCGATTTTATTATTTGTGATCACCATAAACCTGGAAAAGAAGTGCCGAAAGCTGTTGCCATTTTAAATCCGAAGCAAGTAAATTGCTCGTATCCGTATGATGAATTATGTGGTTGCGGTGTTGGTTTTAAATTGATTCAAGCATTAGCATCAAAAAGAAATCAAACTATTGATGATTTAGTAGGTTATTTAGATTTGGTAGCCACCGCAATTGCAGCAGATATCGTTCCGATGACTGGCGAAAATAGAACGTTAGCGTATTGGGGTTTGCAGGTAATTAATTCGCAGCCAAGAAACGGAATTAAAGCAATTATTCATCAATTAGATAAAAAAGTATTAACCATTACCGATGTTGTTTTTATTATCGCTCCGCGGATAAATGCTGCGGGTAGAATGAAGCACGGTAATCATGCTGTTGAACTCTTAACTGAAATGGACTTTGAGGCTGCTGTTGATTTTGCCTCCTCTATAGAAAAATACAATTCAGACAGAAAAGAACTCGATAAAAAAATTACGCAAGAAGCCTTACTTCAAATTGAAAACAATGAAGAAACTGAAAAATTTACTTCTGTTGTTTTTGATGAAAGTTGGCACAAAGGAGTAATCGGAATTGTAGCTTCTCGCTTAATAGAAACCTACTACAGACCAACCTTAGTTTTTACTAAAAGTGGTGATAAATTAGCTGCTTCTGCACGATCGGTAAAAGGATTTGATGTGTATAATGCGTTAGAACAATGTACGGAGTTTATTGAACAATTTGGTGGCCATAAATATGCCGCGGGCTTAACTTTATTGCCTGAACAATATGAAGGTTTTAAAAATAAATTTGAAGAAGTAGTTGCAGCAACTATCGATAAAGATTTATTGACTCCTGAAATTAGTATCGATGCTGAATTAGATTTATCTGAAATTTCTCCAAAATTTTATAGAATATTACAGCAAATGGCGCCTTTTGGTCCGTTAAATATGAAACCTACTTTTTCAACCTCATCAGTTAGAGATAATGGGTATGGAAAACAAGTTGGCGCAGATAAAACACACTTAAAACTAAACATTATTTACGGTTCAGATAAAAGAACATACAATGCTATTGGTTTTAATTTAGGTGAAAAATTAGCTATTGTTCAGAATGAATTTGATATTGTTTATGCTTTAGATGAAAATACATGGAACGGTAACACCTCAATTCAATTAATGCTAAAAGATTTAAAATAATTTATTTAGAGTTATTCTAAATAAATTATATATTTGTTTCCATAATACGCTTAAATATGGAAAATATCATTAAAATATACGATAATAAAATTGGTGTTTCTTTTTGTTGGAAAGACACAAGTACTAATTTAATTCAGATTATTTTTCGAGATACAGGTTTTCATTTAAATGAAAACGAAATTGAAAGTTTTTTAGAAAAAGTAATTGATTCAAAAAGTCAAAAAAATTGTCCTACTTGTACCGAAGGAGAAAATTGTAAATCTATTTTATTACAAACACCCTCTAACAAAGTAAGCATGGCTGTATCGATGGTAGAATTGTCTCAAATAGATGATTTACTTAAAGGAACGCTGTTTCAAATGCGCATGAACAACTATTTAGATGATATATGTAAAAATTAAAACTATTTTTTAATTTAATTTTTCTTTTATCAAATACATATAAACAGGATAATGGTCGCTGTAACCACCCGTATATTTTCCGTAAGAGAAACTACGAAAAGGGTATCCTTTATAGCGTCCTTTTTTCTCCGTTAAAAACTGTTTATTAAAAATTGCTGATTTAAACATTTTAAAAGAAGAATACTCTTTTTTTCCTTTATCTAACAACGATGAAGTTATTAAGATTTGATCAAATAAATTAATATTATCACGATACATTAACGTATTAAATCCGCGACGAAACATGTTTTCATACGGATTGTAAATATCATCTTTTTTAACATCACTCTTTTTAGCTTTGGTTTTTAAAACTGTTTTAAAACTAGAGTTTGTAGGGTCGTCATTAAAATCGCCAAGAATTAATATTTTCGGGTTCGGATCGTTTTCTTTAATGCTTTTAATAATCTGAGTTACTTTATAAGCTGCTTTTTCTCGTAATGGTCTACTTTTTTTCTCACCGCCTCGTCGTGATGGCCAATGATTTACGATTACATGAATTAATTCATCATCTAAATAACCAGAAACCCATAAGATATCTCGCGTATACACCTTTTTATTTTCCTTATAGATATTCGGATTAAAGACTTCGAAGTGAATTGGTTTAAAATATTCTTTTTGATATAATAAAGCAACATCAATACCTCTTTTATCAGGAGAATCGAAATGGATAATTCCGTAATCTTTGTTTTTTAATTTATCAGTATCTATTAAATCTTCTAATACTTTTTTATTCTCAACTTCAGCAACACCAATAATAGCCGGACTCGTTTTTGTTTTTTCTGAACCAAGTTGTGAAATAACATCAGATAATTTTTCTAATTTATCTTTATATACTTCCTCCCTATTTTCTTTAATTTCCATCATCGGGCTGGCTTCATCATTCTTCTCAACATCATCAACGGTGTCAAAAAGATTTTCAAGATTATAAAAACCAATCGTTCTTATTTTATATGTTTTTTGCGCATAAGAAGATGCTGTAATAAGTACTATAAGTATAAGAGCTGCTACTTTTTTCATTTTACAATATTTGTTGGTAAAAGTAATACAAATTCTATACCTAAAAATAATATCCGAAGAAAAAATAACCTAAATGTTCATTTAAAATAAAAACACTAACTTTATATAAAATGCTTAAATAAAGATAGTTACCCTGTTTTTAAACTAAAATTCTATGAAAAAACTCACAATAACAATGTTGTTGATGCTTTGTAGTTTGTTTGCTATAAATGCTCAAAACAATGTAAAAGGAACCGTAATTAATAGTAAGTCTGAAGAACCCCTAAAAAATGTTTTAGCAAATGTAAAAGGTATTAATACTTATAGTTCAACCAATCTTACTGGTGCTTTTTTATTAAATAACCTACCTGAAGGCAAACATGTTATAACAATTTCTTTAAAAGGGTTTGAAACTCAAAATTTCCCTATTAACCTTACTGGATCTACTATCGATTTAGGCACCATCTTAATGTATGAAGCTATTTCTGAATACCAAGACTTAAGTATTATTACACTTACTGATGATGAATTAAATGATGAATCTAACAGCGCTGATAATATTTCTGGTTTGCTACAATCATCGAAAGACACCTATTTGCGTGCTGCTGCTTTTGAATGGAGTTCCTCCTTTTACAGAATTAAAGGTTTGGATTCTGATAACGGAAAAATATTAATTAACGGAATTGAAATGAATAAGCTTTACAACGGTCGCCCACAATGGAGTAATTGGGGTGGCTTAAATGATGCTTTAAGAAATCAAGAGTTTAGCAATGGTTTAGCTCCTTCTAATTTTACTTTTGGAGGAATTTTAGGTTCTACAAATATAAATACACGCGCTTCTGAATATCAAAAAGGAGCAAGAGTATCTTATGCTTCTTCTAACAGAAGTTACTCTCACCGTTTAATGGCGATGTATGCAACTGGACTTATAAAAAACGGTTGGGCGTTCACAGGTTCTGTAAGTAAAAGATATGCCGATGAAGGTTTTACAGAAGGATCTTCTTATAATGCTTTCTCGATGTTTCTCTCTATAGAGAAACAACTTAACGAAAAACACAGCTTAAATATTACCGCTATTAAAGCCGAAAACAACAGAGGGAAATCTGCCCCTAACACCCAAGAAGTTTATGATATTAAGGGAATTAAATACAATCCTTATTGGGGATATCAAAATGGAAAAATCAGAAATTCTCGTATAAAAAGAGTCGACGAACCCATAATCATGTTAAATCATTATTGGAATATAAATGATAAAACCACTTTAAATACGGGTATTGCTTATCAGTTTGGTGAAATAGGTAATAGTAGAATTGATTTTAATGGCGGTAGTGATCCTAGCCCAACTTATTACCGAAAATTGCCTAATTTTTTTCTAAACGACTCCTATGGTCCCGATTATGAAAATGCCTATAAAGCCTTAACGAATTTTCAAAACGACGGACAATTAAATTGGCTTGATTTATATATAGCTAATGAAAATAGAGGTGACAATGGTTTGTTTGTTTTATATGAAGATCGGAATGACGATAAACAAATAAGTATGAACACTATTTTAAATTCTCAGTTAACCGAAAACATTACTTTAAATGGTAATTTAGAGTATAAAACATTGGCATCAGAAAATTTTGGTAGTATAGTAGATTTATTAGGTGCTACTGGCTATTTAGATATTAATAAGTTTGGTAATCCGCTTGAAGATGATTTTCAAAACGATTTATTAAATCCCAATAGCATCGCAAAAAAAGGAGATCGATTTAAGTACAACTACAAACTAACATCGAGTGTTTACGGTGGTTTTGCACAATTATTATTTAAGTATAATAAAATAGATTATCATATTAGCGCTTCTGTAAACAACACCACACACCAAAGAGAAGGCTTCTATAAAAACGGAATTTTCCCTGGTGATGACTCTAATTCTGAAATACCTGATTCTTTTGGAAAATCTAAAAAATTATCATTTTTAGGTTATGGCGTTAAAGGAGGACTTACCTATAAAGTTACCGGTCGGCATTTAATCGATTTTAATGCAGGCTATATTAGCAAAGTGCCTTTTATCCGTAATTCTTTTGCCAACTCAAGGTCTAATAACTTAACTGTTGCTGATGTAAGTACTTTATTGAATGAAAAAATGATGTCTTTTGATGCTAGCTATATTTTAAGAACACCTTTTGTAATGGCAAAGTTATCAGGGTATTTCACAAAAATACAAGATGCTACAGATATTGCTTTTTATTTTACGGGTGCAGACAATCTTTTTATCCAAGAAATTGTAACAGGAATCGCCAAAAAGCATTTTGGTGCAGAACTAGGTATCGAAGCACAAGTGTTATCAACATTTAAATTAAAAGCTGCAGCGAACATCGGGCAATATACGTATGATAATAATCCGAATATATCGTTGGCTTCAGAAATTAGTACAGAATCTAATAATGCTGGTTTTGATGAAAGAGGAATAAAAAATTACGGTACTGCAAATCTTAAAAATTATAAAATAGCTTCAGGACCACAAACAGCCTATTCTTTTGGTTTTGAATATCGAGATCCTGATTATTGGTTTGTAAGTGTAACGGGGAATTATTTAGACAATGCTTATGTTGATCCTTCCCCCATAAAAAGAACCACCTCTTTTATTTCTGATGATGGACAACTTTTTCCAAATTTCGATCCCGATATAGCAAGACAATTATTAACACAAGAAAAATTTGATGGGTATTTTACCTTAAATGCTATTGGCGGTAAAACCTGGCGGATTGGTAAAAATAAATACATAGGCTTCTTTGCAAGTGCAAGTAATTTATTGAATAAAGAATATAAAACAGGAGGCTACGAACAAGGACGGACTGCTAATTACGGATTAGAAAGTGAGGATAACGCAAACGGAACTCCAAATTTTGGTAGTAAATATTGGTACGGAAGAGGCGCTACCTATTTCTTAAATGTGAATTATAGATTCTAAAAAAACACTGAAAATGAAAACAAAAAATATAATTAAATTCGGAGCAATACTTTTTATCTTCTTCTCTTTTTTTGCATGTGTAGAAGATGGCGATTTTAAGATTCCTACTTTAGGAGATGATAAAGAATATATAAATATAAAACCGTTAACAGAGATTGCTACTTTATACCAAGGCAGCTTAGTTGATTTTGAAGAAGACATTACAACCTTCGGATATGTGGTTTCTAATGATAAAGAAGGTAATTTTTTTAAAAGCATTATTATTCAAGATTCGCCAGAAAATCCATCCATTGGGTTTGAAGTTTTAATAGATGATTTTAACTTAAATGCAAGATATACTGTAGGGCGAAAAATTTTCATCAAATTAAAAGGCTTGTTTTTAAACAGAAAGAACGGAGCTTATCAAATCGGAGCTGAAAACACTTTTCTAAATGGCGTTACGCAAATCGGGCCAAACGATTATGTTTATTTTATTGACAGATCTTCTGAAATTGCAACTGTTATTCCAACCGAATTGAAAACAACTGAATTAACAGACGCAAATATTAATACCTTAATAAAAATTAACAACCTACAATCAGAAACACAAGGATTAACTTATGCGAATTCTTCTAATACAGATTCTGTAGATAGAATTTTTACGAGCTGTGATTCTTTCAAAACGATAACATTAACAACAAGTGGTTTTGCTGATTTTAAAGCGTTGCCTATTCCTGATAAAAAAGGGAGCATAACTGCTATTTTAAATAAATTCGAAAATGATTATCAACTATTTATTAGAGGCACAAATGATATTGATTTAACTGAAGAATATGGTTGTTATCAGAATGCTACAGAAACATCTTTAGCTGATATTAAAGCGTTGTTTACTGGAAGTGAAACTACGATTACTCAAAATTTAAAAATAAAAGTAATTATTACTTCCGATCTCTCTAAAGGAAACATCTCTAATCAAAATGCTTTTGTTCAAGATAGTTCGGCCGGAATATCATTAAACTTCAGCGATGCTCATAATTTAAACTTAGGGGATGAAATAGAAATTGCAGTGGGCGGATTAAAACTAAATGAAAACAACGGATTATTACAATTAAACTTAGCTTCTTCAAACATATTAAGCACAACAAACGGCACTTTACCTACTCCTGAAACAATTAGTTTCTCTCAAGCATTATCTGGAGATTACGAAAGTAAATTGATACAAATTGATGATGTACAATTTAAAGACATTACAAAGGTATATATTGGCGCCAATACATTAACCTCAGATTGTGCAAATGAACTAAAAATACTTTCTGTTACACCAGAAGCTACATTTGCAAACAGCCAAGTAAGTGACCAAAAAGGAACAATTACAGGTGTTATGACACAAGCAAACGGGATTTATTTATATATTAGAGATATAACTGATGTAAACTTTACTGAAACCTACGCTTGTACTCCTGTTGGTGGTGGTTCTGGTAATGATTTGTTTTTCTCTGAATATGCAGAAGGGTCAAGTAATAATAAGTACCTAGAAATATATAACGGTACTGGTGTATCAGTAGATTTATCCACATATAAAATTGAGCTGTATGGTAACGGCTCTGTTACAGCTACTAGAAATTTAGATTTAAGCACATTAACAAATACAACTTTAGCTAATAACGAAGTATTAGTAATATACAATGCTAGTGCAAATGATGTTATTAAAAATGAAGGCGATTTTGCAGCAGGTGTTATTTTTTTTAATGGTGATGATGCTATTGCGCTATTAAAAAATGATGTGGTAATAGATGTAATTGGTAAAATTGGCGAGGACCCTGGTGTTGGCTGGGAAGTTGCAGCCACTACCGAAGCAACTAAAGATCATACTTTAATAAGAAAATCAACCATTATAAAAGGAAATATTGATTGGTTAGTGAGCGCAGGAACAAACATTTCTAATTCGGAATGGGAAGTAAAAGACAAAGATGATTTTTCATCCGTAGGAAATAGATAAATTATTTTTTTATAAAGAACCGAGTTTTATAAGCTCGGTTTTTTTACGCATATTTATCCTCTAAACAGCACGTATGTCGTCAAACAGCAGAATTACTAGAGCTTTTAATCAAGCTAAAAAACTACCTTTAAATCAGGATTCTAAATACATTTTATTTTCCGATTGCCACAGAGGAGACAATAGTTTTGCTGATGATTTTTCTCACAATCGCAAGGTGTTTCATTATGCTTTGTCACAGTATTTACAAAAAGACTTTACTTATATAGAACTAGGTGATGGAGATGAATTATGGGAAAACAAATTTGTAAATATTTTTAAAGCTAATAAAGACATATACTTACTTTTAAAGCAGTTTCACGAAAAAAACAGGTTACATTTAATATGGGGAAATCACGATATGGATTATCGAAACCAGAAAAAGGTAAACAAAAACTTAAACTATTATTATGATACGGCTGATGGCAAAGAAAAAGAGTTGATGATAAATATTTCTTTTTCTGAAGCTATAAAATTAGAACAAAAAAACGGAAAATCTATTTTTCTTTTACATGGTCACCAAGCAGATTGGTTTAATTATACTTTTTGGAAATTAAGCAGGTTTTTAGTACGAATATTATGGCGACCATTACAGCTTATCGGTGTTAAAGACCCAACAAGTCCGGCTCAAAATTTTAAAGAATTTATAAAAGTTGAAAGTCGTCTTGAAAAATGGATAAAGTCGAATAATAATCAAATGATGATTACAGGTCACACACATCGCCCAAGGTTTCCTTCTGAAAATGAATTACCACATTTTAACGATGGTAGTTGTGTGCACCCACGATGCATTACAGGTCTTGAAATATGTGACAACAAAATAACACTTATTAAGTGGCATATTGTTACAAACGAAAACGGTACTATGCAAATTACAAGAACTTCGCTTGAAGGACCAAAGTTAATACAAGAATATATATAGTTTTACTTTTTAAAACCAACAAAACATAAACAACAAAACACTGATTAACAACACACAAACAAGTATTTAAAAGCCCTAAAATTTACTGAAAAAAAATAACGTAAACCTAACACAAACACTCTTTAGTGTTTGTAGATTTGCAAATCTTAATTAAAAACTAAAAAATGGGAGATCCATATATTTTAATGCTAATTGCATTAGCTGTATTAGCTATTGTTGATTTAGTTGTTGGAGTAAGTAATGATGCTGTTAATTTTTTAAATTCTGCTATTGGCTCAAAAGCTATTAAGGTTAGAAATATAATGATTATTGCTAGTATTGGTGTGTTTATGGGAGCCGTTACCTCTAGCGGTATGATGGAAGTAGCACGTAAAGGTATATTTAACCCAAACATGTTTATGTTTCAAGACATCATGTTTATATTTATGGCGGTTATGATTACTGATATTTTATTATTAGATATCTTTAACTCACTTGGTATGCCAACCTCTACAACAGTATCAATTGTATTTGAACTACTTGGAGCTGCCGTATGTATTTCATTAATTAAAATATCTGCTAATGATGGTCAATCTATTTCTGATATTTGGAATTATATAAACCATAAAAAAGCGGTAGAAATTATAAAAGGTATATTATTATCGGTAGTAGTTGCCTTCTCTGTAGGAGCCTTTGTTCAGTTTATATCAAGATTAATTTACTCTTTTAACTTTGAAAAAAGAGCAAATTATATAAATGCATTGTTTGGTGGTTTTGCAATTACTGCAATTACTTATTTTATAATTATAAAAGGTATTAAAGGGACTCCTTTCTATGAAGATATCGCTTATTTAATTCAAGGAAATTCAATTGAAATAATTGTTGGAAGCTTTATTATTTGGAGTTTAATTTCTCAAGTACTAATCCAATTTTTTAAAGTTAATGTTTTAAAATTAATTATTGGGGTTGGTACATTCTCTTTAGCAATGGCTTTTTCTGGTAATGATTTAGTTAATTTTGTTGGTGTGCCAGTTGCAGCATGGAATTCTTTTCAAGCCTTAAACGATCCTTTAATAAATACAGCAAATTTAGGCCCAGAGGCTTTTAAAATGGGAATATTAGCAAAAAAAGTTCCCTCAAACGTTTGGTTATTATTATTTGCAGGTGCAATTATGGTAGTAACTTTATGGACCTCTAGTAAAGCTAAAAAAGTAATAGAAACCGGAATTAATCTTTCTCGACAGGGAGATGGTCATGAAAAATTTCAACCTAACCCATTATCTAGAGTTATTGTAAGAACAGCAATGTTAATAAACAAAGGACTTAGTGCTGTTATACCTCAAAAAACATTAGCGTTTATTGACGCTAAATTTCAAAAACCTGTTATAGAACTTCCAAAAGATAAAACCTACGAAATGCCTGCTTTTGATTTAGTTAGGGCTGCTGTTAACTTAGTAGTTGCTGGTATTTTAATATCTATTGCAACATCTATGAAATTACCACTATCTACAACTTATGTAACATTTATGGTTGCCATGGGTACCTCGCTGGCAGATAGAGCTTGGGGTCGCGAAAGCGCTGTTTATAGAGTTGCTGGTGTAATAAATGTTATTGGTGGTTGGTTTTTAACCGCATTTACCGCATTTTTAGCTGCCGCAATTATTGCTTATCTAATTAGCTGGAATATGGTTATGATACCTGTTTTACTAGTTGTTGTTGCAATTTTAATAGGAAGAAACACTTTAATACACAGAAAAAAATCGAAAGAAGTTAAAAAGCAAATGCATTTCGAAAGAGCTGAATTAATTACTATTAATGGTGTAATTGAAGAAAGTGCAGATCATATTGCAGAAGTTGCAACGCGTGTAAATAAATTATACACCAGTGTTGTTAACGATTTAGCTAATCATGATTTAAATAAACTACGTAAAACAGATAAGCATGTAGGAAAGTTAAATGATGAAATTGACGGACTAAAAGATGGTGTGTTTTATTTTATTAAATCTTTAGATGACACATCTGTTCAAGCCAGTAGATTTTATATTTTAGTTTTAGGATATTTACAAGATGTTGCACAATCTATTAGTTATATATCTAGAGCCAGTTTTAAACACGTAAATAATAATCATAAAAATTTAAAGAAAGGGCAATTAAAAGATTTAAAGCAAATTAACAACACTCTTTCTAAACTGCTTGATGACATTAGTAGTACTTTTGAAAATAGAAGTTTTGACAACTTAACACCTATTATTAACGAGAAGAAAGAGCTGTTAAAAGATGTTGCAGCCTCTATCGAAAAACAAGTTGCTCGTATTAGAACAGACGAAACGAGTCCTAAAAACACTACTTTATACTTTAGTATATTGATTGAAACACAAGATTTAGTTTCAGCTCTTATGAGTTTGTTAGAAACTTATGAAGAGTTTCATGTAAGTAGTAAAAATGTATAGCAAAACAAAACCCCGAGTGAATTTTCACTCGGGGTTTTCTATTAAAAATAAAGTTAAGTTACTTTTTCATTGGGCGCATTAAACCTTCTTGTGCAACTGAAGCTATTAACTTACCTTCTCTCGTATAAATGTTACCACAAGCAAAACCCCTAGCCCCAAAGCTATTTGGACTCTCTATAGAGAATAACATCCAATCATTAAAATCAAAATCACGGTAAAACCACATAGAGTGATCTAAACTTGCCATTTGGGTATTACCAAAATTGGCAACACTTGCATTTGGGTTTAAACAGGCTGTTAAAATGTTATAATCAGAAATATAGGTTAAAATTTGTTGTTTTAACGCTAAAGATAAATCAATAGGGTCTCCTTTTAATCTAAACCAAACATCAACAAACGGTTGTACATCCTTTTTCTCTAGAGGATTTACAATTTCAACAGGTTTAAACTCAATTGGGCGTTCTACACTTAAAAAAGCTTTTAATTTTTTTGGTAAAAAATCGCCAAACTGAACTAACATATCCGTCCAACTAAAAAGCTCTTCTGGCTGTTTTATATGTTTTTTAATTGGTATTTGATGCTCATGTCCTTCTTCTTCTTTATGAAAAGAACAAGATAAAATAAAAATATTCTTATCATTTTGATGTGCCGTTACACGTCGGGTAGAGAAACTACCTCCATCACGAATAACCTGCACATTATAGGTAATTGGTAAATCTAAATCTCCCGCTTCTAAAAAATAAGAGTGTAACGAATGTAAAGTTCGATTGTTTGATATGGTTCTATAAGCAGCATTTAACGACTGTGCTAAAACTTGACCTCCAAACACATTCGGGCTTCCAATATCTTTACTAACACCGTTAAAATTGTTATTCCCTAAATTTTCTAAGGTTAGTATTTTTAATAATTCTTGAGTATTTTTCATTATTACAAATTAACTTATGCTATTAATTTTTTATTTTTAAATGGATGTTTTTGCTTAAATTCTGACGGTTGAATTCTCTTTAAAAACAAACTTAAAATACGGTTTGGTATTGTCTTCTTATGACGTAAATAAATAGTTAAATTTTCTGGAGTGGCACCAACCGAGCTTTTTATCTCACTTGCTGTTCTTCCAAAATTTATAATTTTTACTTTATTTTTAATCCCTAAAGCTATATAGTCATACAACATACGCTGGTATATTGCTTGCTCTTTATTGTGTACATAATCTATACCTACAAAATGAGCGTCTAATGATTCTTGATTAAAAATACCTGATAAAAACCCTACCAACTTATCTTCTAACCAATATGCTTTTAAAAAGTAAGCATCATCAAAATTATCCTTTAATGTTTTATAAGTTTGTAAATTAAAATCGCCTAAATTAAAACTCGATTTTGTAGATACTGTTTTATAAAGAGCTGTCATTTCTGGTAATAAATCTTTAAGTCTGTCAGCCGTAATATTCTCTACTTGTAACGATTCACTAAGCTTTATAGCCTTTCTTGCCTTAACTCTAAACTTTGTTTTTAGCGCGGCTAGGTAGTCATCAAAACTACGCCAATCATCTTCTAAATACAACACCATGTTAGGCTCTACATTAAATGAATTATAGCCTTCTTCATAAAGTTTATTAGTTATAAATAGCGATTCATTTTCAAAATCTTTTAACATAAATGCATCTACATTGTTTATCAAATTTGAATTTGAAAATTCTACCACAGCTTTAGCTATTCTAGATAAGATTAATTTTTTATTTTGGTTTTTGTTGATAAAAATTCCATGTTCGCCACTAACAAAAGTGTTTCCACAAGTAAGTACTTTAAACACTTTTTCTGATGATATAACTCGTAGCTTTCTTCCTAAACACTTTACCCACTCTACAATAGGTTGCATATCATTCTGAACACTATCTAAGTAAAAATCAACTATTTGAATTGTTGCCAAAGCCACCGCCTCACTTTTTCCATTAAACAAAACGATATAAGCAAATTGTATCTTCGGATTATTTTGCTGTAATGCTGCTAAATACTTCGGATGAAAATATAAATTATGTGTACAATTTAATTGTTGCCAAACATTATTTGATATTTGACTGACAGTCTTAAAGTATTTAACACTTAAAGTATGTTTATTACAAGATGAAAAATTCAAAGTCCCTTTTAATTTTTGGGTGTAAATTACTAAAAGTTTATGTAAACGTAATTATACAACTCCGTTATTCCAAACTGGCACTTTTAATAATTTACTTATTTTTATCATATCACTTAAAATATAGATTTTGTCTCCGTGGTTTAGTAAATTAAATCGATCTCCTTTATTTGTTATTAAATTTAACTCATATGAAAAATAGCCACCAGAAGAACTCCCTCCAGACGAAAATTTTTCTAATACTTGTAATGCATATACTTGTTGAAATTGCAAAACTTCACCGCCAATAATAATTTTTCTTTTCCGTGTATATATAAATACTTTAGGAGAAAACATAAATAATAAAACCAACCCTATTAATAAAAAAGGTCCGCCAGAAGTAAAAAACAATTTTCCTCCTTTCATAAAGGTAAGTGGAATATCATAAACTTGATAGTATTCGTAAAAGGAAATTGTTACATAATTTAAGCCCATTAAGAAAAAGCTCCAAGCAAATATTTTGGTAAACGAACTAGAGGTTATTTTGTAACCTTGTGCTGTTTTTTTAAACACTTCGCTTGCAAAATTACTAGCAGAATTCTCTAGAGCATCCCAAGATATTTGTTGCCCAATTACATCAGTAGTAGGATCTTCAAAAACAAAATCTATTTGTTTGTTTTTAGATGATGTTTTCTTTTTATTAGAAATATAATTTGTTGCAACCATACCCACTCCCATAAATACAAAAACAAGTAACATCCCTCCTATTTTGTAAAACATAAACTTCTCACCACTATAAACCTTTGTATGAATTGGTACTGTGATTTCTAATTTTTGAAGTAAATGTTTCCCTTTTGAGCCAAGTTTTTCTGCTCGTTGTAAAGAATCTAAAGTGTGAATATCTTTTTGAAGCGTTATTTGGTGATTATTATAGCGCTCATAATTCTTTTCAACTTCTGGTATTACCACAAAAAACACAACACCAATAGGAATTAACAAAAAAAGCCAAAAGCTTTTAAAAGGCAATTTTTTCATAGATTTTTTTTAATTACAAATTTGAGAATAATTTTAGTTTTTAGCCAAAAAAACACCCTTGTTTATTTACAGTAAACAAGGGTGTTAATTATATAATTGACAAAAAACTATCCTACAATATTAATAATTTTTCCTGGTACAATAATTACTTTCTTAGGTGTTCTATCTCCTAATTGGGCTTGTGTTCTTTCTTCTGCCATTACTATTTTTTCAATTTCATCTTTCGATAAATCTAATGGTAAATCTAAAGTAAAACGCATTTTACCGTTAAATGAAACTGGGTACGTTTTAGAACTTTCTACTAAATGAGATGCTTCAAACATAGGGAATTCAACTGTTGAAATTGATTCAGTGTGACCCAATTTATTCCATAACTCTTCTGCTACGTGAGGAGCATAAGGTGAAATTAAAGCTAATAATGGCTCTAAAACTGCACGTTTATTACACTTTAAAGCAGTTAATTCATTTACTGCAATCATAAAGGTAGAAACCGATGTATTGAATGAGAAATTCTCAATATCTTCTTCTACTTTTTTAATTGTTTTATGTAAAACTTTTAACTCCTCTTTCGTTGGTTCAGCATCAGTAACAAGTACTCCTTCTTCGCCAACATATAATTTCCATAGTTTCTTTAAGAAAGAATATACGCCTGAAATACCTGAGGTTTTCCAAGGTTTTGTTTGTTCTAAAGGCCCTAAAAACATTTCGAATAAACGCAATGCATCTGCACCAAATTCTTCACATATTAAATCTGGATTAACAACATTGTATTTAGATTTAGACATTTTTTCTACCTCTCTATGACACAAAAATTGCTTGTCTCTTCCAAACACAAATTCTGCTGTTTCAAATTCGCTTCTCCAAGCTTTTAACTTCTCTATATTTACGTTTACATCTCCTTCAAGCGTGCTTACATCAATATGAATAGGTCTGTAAGATAAAGTTCCTTCGTTTTCTTCAGTAAGCCCTGCTTCTTTTAGTTTTTTATCTAAACGAGTCCATAATTTATCGTCTGCTGCTATTTCTTGTATTTGATTTTCTCCTTGAAAATAATCAGATGAAATATATAAGTTATTCTTTTTTCCGTCAAACAAAGCTTCATAAACAAGTGCTGATGTTCCTAAAATCATTCCTTGGTTGATTAGTTTTTTTGCAAACTCATCAACAGGCAAAGCACCTTTATCAAACAAGAATTTCTGCCAAAAACGAGCATATAATAAATGCCCTGTTGCATGCTCAGAACCACCAATATATAAATCTACTTGCTTCCAGTAATCTGCAGCTTCTTTACTTACAAACTCTCCTTCATTGGTTGAATCCATGTAACGGTTAAAATACCATGAGCTACCTGCCCAACCTGGCATTGTGTTTAATTCAAGTGGAAAAACAGTAACTCCGTTTATCTCATCATTACTAACAACTTGATATGTTTCAGTATTCCAAGCCCAAAATTCAGCATTTCCTAAAGGCGGTTTTCCATCTTCAGTAGGTAAATATTTTTCTACTTCTGGTAAAACGATTGGTAAGTGTTTAGCATCAATCATTTGTGGCATCCCGTCTTTGTAAAAAACAGGGAAAGGTTCCCCCCAATAACGCTGACGACTAAATACAGCATCGCGTAAACGGTAGTTTATTTTACCAAAACCAAAACCTTTTTGTTCCATTTCATAAATGGCTAATTTCATCGCTTTTTTATACGATAAACCATTTAAGAAATCTGAATTTGCAATTTTAGTTCCTTCCTTATCTGCATGTGCAGCTTCTGAAATATCTACATTTTCAAAAACATTAGGAATCTCTAATCCGAATTTCTTTGCGAAATCATAATCACGCTGATCACCACAAGGAACTGCCATAACAGCACCTGTACCGTAGTTTGCTAACACGTAATCCCCAATCCAAATTGGTATTTGCTTTCCCGTAAACGGATGTAAAGCATACGCACCTGTAAAAACTCCTGAGATAGTTTTCACATCTGCCATTCGTTCTCTTTCAGAACGCTTTGCGGTTGCTTTTATATAATCGTAAACTGCTTTTTGCTGTCCTTTGGATGTTATTTTAGCTACTAATTCGTGCTCTGGAGCTAAGGTCATAAATGAGACTCCATAAATAGTATCAGGTCTCGTGGTAAAAACATCGATTTTATAATCGTTTGCTATCGCTTTTTCTACAACCTCAACAGTTGTTTTTTCTATAGGTTTTGCAAACTGAATCGTGTTGTTAATTTTAGATACAACACCTAAAACATTTTCTAACACCTCATCATTGGTAAAACGCACTACATGAAATCCTTCGCTTGTAAAATAAGCGTCTCTTTTTGCTTCATCTTCTTTACCAGAAAATTCAACAATTATATTTTTTGCTAAGCATACATAATCTACTAAAAATGCACCAATAGTATATTTTTTTCTAAATTTTGCAGCTCCTTTTTTATTTTTTAATTCATTCCAAAGTACTTCTTCAGCCTTCGAAAGGTTTAAACGCATTTCTTTTAACGCCTCTAACTCTTTATAAGATAAACGTACGCCAGCTTCTGGTGCTTCTAAAGCATCTACCTTAAAAGTTACCATGGCTCCTTGCGAACGACCAATCCAATTTGTTTGGCTATCTTTTAAAGGTTGTGGCCAATCAATTGTTTCTAAACCGTCTAATAAACGTTGTGCATATGCAGAAATTCGCATAGACCATTGGGTCATTTTCTTACGAATTACCGGATGACCACCACGTTCTGAAACTCCATTTATAATTTCGTCGTTTGCTAATACCGTTCCTAATTCAGGACACCAATTTACTTCAGTATCCGATAAGTAGGTTAATCGATATTGTAATAAAATTGTTTCTTGCTCTGTAGTTGAAAATGCTTTCCATTCATCTGCAGAAAAAATAGTAATATCTTCTTCTGAAACAGCTTTTACAGTTGCGTTTCCTTCTGTTTCAAAAACTGAAATCAACGAGGTAATGTCTTCTGCTTTATCAGTATCTTTATTATACCAAGAATTAAAAAGCTGAATAAAAATCCACTGTGTCCATTTATAATACTCAGGACTAGAAGTACGAAGTTCACGAGACCAATCGAAAGAAAAACCGATAGTATCTAACTGTCTTCTATACGTTGTAATATTTTCTTCTGTAGTTTTTGCAGGATGTTGCCCTGTTTGAATTGCATATTGTTCTGCTGGCAAACCAAAAGAATCAAACCCTTGCGGATGCAATACATTAAACCCTTTATGACGCTTATAACGTGCATAAATATCTGATGCAATATATCCTAAAGGATGCCCAACGTGTAAACCTGCTCCTGACGGATAAGGAAACATATCTAAGACATAATATTTAGGTTTCTCCGATTCATTACTGGCTTTAAATGTTTGGTTTTCTGCCCAAAATTGTTGCCATTTCTTTTCTATCTCTTGATGATT
>CAXHZZ010000003.1:0-62425 GCA_964021635.1 uncultured Tenacibaculum sp. | reverse complement strand
ATGTTTGGTTTTCTGCCCAAAATTGTTGCCATTTCTTTTCTATCTCTTGATGATTATATTGCATTTTGTCTCTTTTTAAGAAGTTGCAAATTTACGGTTATTTTAAATACTATTTTTATTTCTTTTTTTTATCGAAAAATGATCTTATTAAAAACAAATTAGGCTTAAAAATCATATGATTTCTAAGCCTAATTATTCTAATTAACATTACAATTGTAATGTGTTTTTTATCCTTTAACTGGTACAGACACAACTACGTCTCCCCAACCGATAAACATTGTAGCGTTATTATCTTTACCATCAAAAGCAATTGAAAAAGCTTCAATCGACTTTTTTGATTTAGATTTTGGTGCCATTACACGAACTACATCTTCACCTTCGCTATAAAAATAAGAACCCCATACATTTTTAGCTGTGCTTAAAATCACTGTCCATTCTTTATCTCCTGGTATTGTAAATAATGTATAAGTTCCTGCTTTTACATCTTTTCCTCCAAATTTTACATCTTTATAAAACGTAATTTCTGGTGCTTCATTTGCACCTGTTCTCCATACTTTTCCTGCAGGAGCTAACTTAGCCACATTTCTTCCTTTTAATTGTGGACGACTATATGTAATTTTTACTAATTTATCTGATACTCTATAGCTACTTGGGTATGATGCAGCATCCATAGGACTTTTATCTAACCCTTTAAATTCTTGTGCCATTGCTTCTGTAGAGAATAATACAGCGACCATTAACATTGCTAATACTAAAATTTTGCTTTTCATTTTTTACTTAATTTTAAGTTAGTTTATCTCTTATTAGTCTTCAAAACTACAAATCCTTACATAAAGTTACTCTTAATAATAGTACATAAATTCAAAAAACATCAAAGGCATTCGTAGTCTTCCTACCTAAAACTATATTGAATATTGTAAACCTAAAGTGATGGTTTGTTTTTGTTCTAATTGAATTCCGTTTAAATCTTGATAAATAGGTAATGCATATTCAGCACCAAAACGAACATTTTTAAAAAAACCTTTAAAAGCATAAATATTAAAACCTAAACCTCCATTAATTTGATATCCACCTGAATTTGCAGTATCTGCAGTAGTTACCATCATTGGAGTCAAATTAGGATTTGCACCGTTTATTTTTTCAGTTGCAGCTCCTTCTATTCTGGCAGAAACACTTAACCAATTTGAAGTTTTTACTGCAAACCAAGAATTTAAACTGTAACGGTTTCCTAAAGAATAATCGTATTCATTGCTACCAAAACGATACGTAGCTTTTAATTGAGAGCCCCAAGAAACTTGATTAGTTTGACCTAAATACGTTAAGCCTAAATCAAGATTATAAGTTCCACTACCAACCTGCATTGGATAAGGTAATAATATTTCGTTTGGAGAAGACATTGGAGTTTCGTCTGTAGCTTCTAAACTTCCAGTAGGAATAGAGAAATTTACCAAACCATGTAACGATTGATGATTGTTATTAATGAGTTTATATAAAATTCCTAATTTTACATCTCCAAAACCAGATGATGCTGTTGAAAATTTAGTTTTCATCCCCATCATTCTCATCTGCAAATCCATATCATTAGTAATATAGTTTGCCATGACCATTAAAGTTATTTTATCCGTTGGCGCATACATAATACCTAACATATGCATGTTCATTGGCATACTTAAAGGTGTTACCATATAACCAGCATCATGAGCTGCATCATTAGTAATAGTAGTACCATTTTGCTGCAATCCTTTCATATACATATTCATGTATCGGTAAGAAAACATTAAATCTCCTTTCTTATGATAATGATCTCCCATTACACTAATTGGTGCATGACCATCTGGTCTACTAGATTTCCACTCGTTATTTTGTGATGTTATTTTTTGTGCGTTTACTACTTGAAATAAGAACATAAAAATTCCTATAAAGATGATTTTTGATGATTTCATCAGTTTATTTTTTTTAAATTTTACACTATTGTTTTATACAGTTTCGTTTTAAACTGTATTCTTAATTATCTGTATGCAAAATTTAAAAATTTGGTGGATGAAAAATGGCTATTGAAAATAGGAAAGAATAATTTTTTGTATAAGAATATGTTTTTTTTACATATTTATTATAGCTGTTTTTTGCGTTTACAGAAAGTAACTCTACAAAACCAATTGGATAATCTTTTAAAACAATACTTAACGATTTAAAATCGTCTTGCTTTTGCTGTTCTATCTTTTGCATTAATTGACATTTACCATTACATTGAAGCCCTGGCTTGTCTTTATTAATACATAATACTTTTGATATATAATCATAATTTATGGCATATTCAACAAACGGTGCAATTGGCCTAAGCATAGCAACCATGTATAGTAAAATAAAAAAATAAACGCTTATTTTTTGCAGCAAAACTTATTTTTAAAATAGGTGAGGCAAAGATAGTTTAACTATCTTTTTTTAGAAAAAAAATTACCTTAAATATTATTTTAATTTATTCTAAATAAATTATTATATTTGCACCGAATTACACCTATTATGATCATATTTTATACTCAAAATAAAAAAGCTATTCCAGTTGTTTCAATGCAGCAAGAGGCAGTATGCTCTTCTGTTTGCTCATCAAATTGTATAAAACCAAAAAATAAGTGTTGTAATAAATATCAAAAAAAAGGCATCAACTGTAAGCGATGCCCTTTAACTTTTGATATTAAAATAGCTTCTTAATTACGCTACTTTTAATAAGAAATAACTCTTTTTTCCGCGTTGTAATAACACGTATTTATTAGCAATTAAATCTTTTGCTGTAATTGTAAAATCTTCTTTTACCTTTTCTTTATTTACCGAAACTGCATTTTCTTTTAACGCTCTTTTTGCATCTCCATTAGATTTTAAAAAGTTTGTTTTTCCTGATAAAGCATCAATCATTGATAAACCTTCTAAAATATCTTCTTTAGAAACTTCCGCTTGCGGCACACCATCAAAAACATCTAAAAATGTTTGCTCATCTAAACTTTTTAAATCTTCTGAAGTAGATTTTCCAAATAAAATATTAGATGCTGCAATTGCTTTTTCTAACTCTTCTTTAGAATGAACGAATGTTGTAACCTCTTCTGCTAATTTTCTTTGAAGTGCTCTTTGATGAGGTGCTTCTTTATGTGTTTTTATTAATTCTTTAACGCTTGCTTCATCTAAAAAAGTAAATATTTTAATATACTTTTCTGCATCTTCATCTGATGTATTTAACCAAAATTGGTAAAACTTGTATACTGATGTTTTACTAGCATCTAACCATACGTTTCCGCCTTCTGATTTTCCAAATTTAGAACCATCAGCTTTGGTAATTAAAGGACAAGTCATTGCATATGCCTTAGCCTCTTCACCTACATTCATTCTACGAACTAATTCTGTACCTGTAGTAATATTTCCCCACTGGTCAGAACCTCCCATTTGTAATAAACAGTTGTGATTTTTATACAAATGGTAAAAATCATATCCTTGAATTAACTGGTAAGTAAACTCAGTAAAACTCATACCGCTATTAGAATCTCCAGAAATACGTTTCTTTACAGAATCTTTAGCCATCATGTAGTTTACCGTAATACGTTTACCAACGTCTCTAGCAAACTCTATGAATGAAAAATCTTTCATCCAATCGTAATTATTAACTAATAAAGGAGCATTTGTTTTATCGCTATCAAAATTTAAAAAACGCGCTAGAGTTCTTTTAATCCCATCTACATTTTTAGCTAATGCCTCTTCATTTAATAAATTACGCTCATCTGATTTTCCTGACGGATCACCAATCATTCCTGTAGCCCCACCAACTAAAGCAACTGGCTTATGCCTAGCTTTTTCAAGATGTACAAGTAATATAATTGGCACTAAACTACCAATATGTAATGAATCAGAGGTTGGATCAAAACCAATATATGCCGCCGTCATTTCTTTTTGCAATTGCTCTTCTGTTCCTGGCATCATGTCGTGAATCATTCCACGCCAACGTAATTCTTCTACTAAATTTTTGGTCATTTTTATGAGTTTTAAAGAGACAAAGATACATTTATCGTTCAAAAAATTCTATTTTCGTTATATGATTTTAGTTACAGGAGGAACAGGATTGGTAGGATCACATTTATTATATCATTTAACTTTAAAAAATGATAAGATTCGTGCTATTTATAGAACTGAAAATAAACGAGAACATGTAAAAAAAATATTCTCTTATTACACAGATGATATACAGCCACTATTTGCCAAGATTGAGTGGTTTAAAGCTGATATTACTGATATACCTTCATTAGAACCTGTTTTTAAAAACATTACTAAAGTATATCATTGTGCTGCCTTGGTTTCTTTTAATCCGAAAGATTATAGACAAATGCGTCAAGTAAATATTGAAGGCACTGCAAATATGATTAATCTTTCTATTAATGGCAATGTTGATAGATTCTGTTTCGTAAGTTCGATTGCTGCTGTTGGAAACTCTATTAATAAAAAAACAATTGACGAAGAAAATGAATGGTCTGACGAAGACAATAATAGTGGCTATTCTATTACAAAATATGGCGCCGAAATGGAGGTTTGGCGAGGAAGCCAAGAGGGATTAAATGTTGTTATTGTAAATCCGGGAGTAATATTAGGAAGTGGATTTTGGAATGAAGGTTCTGGTAAGTTATTTACAAAAATAAATAACGGTTTAAAATTTTATACCGAAGGAATTACTGGTTTCGTTGGTGTAAAAGATGTTGTAAAAGCAATGACTTTCTTAATGAACTCTGATGTTAAAAATGAACGCTTTATTTTAGTCTCAGAAAACAAGTCGTTTAAAGATGTTTTAGTTACTATAGCTGATAGATTGCACAAAAAAAGACCTTCTATAAAAATTGGAGAAATTACAACTGGTATCTTATGGAGAATTGATTGGTTACTAACCTTACTTACTAGTAAAGAACCTTTATTGACTAGAAACTCAGCAAAATCTTCACACACTAAATCATTTTATTCTTCAAAAAAGATAAAAAAAGAAATAAACTTAGAATTCGAATTAATTGACAACGTAATTAATAGTGCCTGTAAAAAACTTAACTCTTAAACTACTTAACTTTTTTTAGTTTCTTTGCTGGCTTTTGTAATTTTTCGTTTTTATCTCTTAATTTTAAAGATAACTCTTCGTTTAATATTTTCTTTTTTTTAGATAATGAATCTTTTTTTAACTCTTTTGATCTATAAAAATTTTCTAAAGAATCTAAATTAGTTTTTACTTCTTTTAGAATATCTGTGTATTCCTCTGATCTGGAAGTATAATATAAATTAGAGTTATTAAACCTTGTACTATCTATTTTATATTTTTCATACACTAAGCCAACATAGTTTTTTTCTTTTTTTAAAAACTTATTTTTAATATTTTTTGCCGAAGAAGCTATGTACATATCTGTTAACAAAGTAACCATAGAATCTTTTGGAATTAAATCTTTAGGCGCTTTAAAAACAGTGTTACTTGTGCATGAAACAAATAATGAAAAGAGAGCTATGTAGAAAAAATTTTTCATCTATTTTTTAAATTCTAATCGTTTTCCTTTAGTTTCTTCATCAAAAACGCCGTTTACAAACATTAAGTTTCCGTTTACAAAAGTATGTGTTATTTTATGTGAAAAATTAACGTTCTCAAAAGGAGACCATCCGCATTTATATAAGATATTTTCTTTGGTAACCGTCCAATTATTATCTACATCTATCAATACTAAATCAGCAAAATATCCTTCTTTAATAAATCCGCGATTTTCTACTTTAAATAATTTCGCAGGGTTATGACACATTTTTTCAACTGCTTTTTCAATTGATAAAACTCCTTCTTTTACTTTTTCTAAAATTGCCGGAATAGCGTGTTGTACTAATGGGCCACCACTTGGCGCTTTCATATACACATTATCTTTTTCTTTTATCGTATGCGGAGCGTGATCAGTAGCAATTACATCGATTCTATCATCTAGTAAAGCTTTCCATAAACCATCTTTATCTTTTTGAGTTTTAACAGCAGGATTCCATTTAATATGAGTTCCTTTTTTATCATAATCTTTATCTGTAAACCATAAATGATGTATACAAACCTCGGCAGTAATTTTCTTTTCTTCTAGCGGAATATCATTTCTAAATAAATGCGTTTCTTTTTCTGTTGATAAGTGAAAAACATGCAATCTTGCTCCGGTTTTCTTAGCTAATTCAATAGCTTTTGAAGATGATAAGTAGCATGCTTCTTCACTTCTAATAACTGGGTGATATTTTAACGGAATATCATCGCCATATTTTGCTTTATACTCTTCTGTATTTTTTCTAATCGTTGCTTCGTCTTCACAATGCACAGAAATTAACATATCTGTTGATGAGAATATTTTTTCTAAAACAGCCTCATTATCTACCAACATATTTCCGGTAGATGAACCTAAAAACAATTTAATTCCCGCTACGTTTCTAGGGTTTGTTTTTAACAATTCTTCTAAATTATCATTTGTTCCACCAAACATAAACGAATAGTTCGCATAAGATGTTTTTGAAGCAATTTCAAATTTATCTTCTAATAATTGTTGAGTTGTTGCTTGTGGTACCGTATTGGGCATTTCTATAAAAGATGTAATTCCACCCGCAATTGCCGCCTTACTTTCAGTTGCTATATTTGCTTTATGTGTTAAACCTGGCTCACGAAAGTGCACTTGATCATCAATCATACCCGGAATTAAATATTTCCCGCTAGCATCGATAACCTCTACATTTGAAGTTACCGAAATTTCATCAGAAATTTCTTTTATATAATTTCCTTCAATTAAAACATCACCTTTAAAAACCTTGTTTTCGTTAACGATGTTTGCATTTTTAATTAAATATGATTTCATAATTATTTTGGTAAACCTTTTAATCTCATTTTTATAACTCCGAATACTGCTTCTTTTATAATACCTGAACTTAGTTTTGACTCTCCTAAAATTCTATCAGTAAATATAACTGAAACTTCTTTTATATTAAATTGATGCTTCCATGCCTTAAACTTCATTTCTATCTGAAAGGCATATCCTATAAATTTAATTTTATCTAATTTAATAGTTTCTAAAACTTTTCTCTTGTAACAAACAAAACCTGCTGTAGTATCGTGAATTGGTATTCTTGTAATTAATCGCACATATTTTGATGCAAAATAAGATAACAAAACTCTACTCATTGGCCAATTTACAACATTAACACCAACAGAATAGCGAGAACCTACAGAAACATCGGCACCATCAATCGCACAAGAATTGTACAATTTAATTAAATCGTTTGGGTTGTGCGAAAAATCAGCATCCATTTCAATTAAAAAATCATATCCTTTCTTAATACCCCATCTAAACCCATGAATATATGCTGTTCCTAACCCATTTTTACCAGTTCTTTTTTCAATATAAAGTCTATTAGGGTATTCTTTTTGTAGCTTCTCTACTATAATAGCGGTTCCATCAGGAGAGTTATCGTCAACAACTAAAACATCAAACTTTTTTTCTTGTTGAAAGGTAGCTTGTATTATCGCCGCTATGTTTTCTTTTTCGTTATACGTAGGAATTATAACTAAAGCGTCTGATTTCATGTAATTTTCATCTAAAACTAAGCAAATATACACTAAATTATCACTAATTTTGTGTTAATTAAAAGCATTAAAAAAATACACTTGCAAGCAATTGAACGCCTTATAACTAACAATAATTGGATTACTTTAGTAATTGTATTTGCTGTTATTTTATTAGCAATAATGAAATTACTTAAGCCAAATAAGTTACTAGGATATACTCTTGCTCCTTTTACATCTGGTTTTTTTAAGAAAAACATTGAGAAAAACACCTCCTTTTATACCCCCTTTTTTTTATTCCTTTTCTTATTCTCTGTAATCGTAATATCCTTATTTTTATTTTTAACACTAACCTCTTTTACAAATTTTTTAAGCTATTTATTTTTACTTTTTTTCACCTCTTTTTACTTTATTGTTAAGTATTTGTTAGATTTTTCTATAGCTAATATTTTAGGTCTTAATACTATTGCTAAATATTTTATTTATACAAAATCAGGCTATCTAAACAGCCTTACTTTATGGCTGTTTCCTGCTTTGATATTATATTTATTTAGCTTTAACAATCGTACATTTTTATTAGCTTTTTTTGGTATCTTATTTGTTTTCAGAGGGTTTTTAATTATTAAAAACAACAAAAAAATAGTTATACGTAAGTTCTTTTATTTTATTTTGTACTTTTGCACCCTTGAAATAGCACCGCTATTAATTGTTTATAAAATAACAACGACTACGTAAAGAGAAAAATAATATGAAAGTGAAAACTATTTTAGTCTCTCAACCTGCTCCTAAGACGGAAACGTCTCCTTACTTTGATTTAGCTGAAAAACAAAAAGTGAAAATTGATTTTCGCTCTTTTATTCATGTTGAAGGTATTGATGGAAAAGAAGTTAGATCTCAAAAAATTGACTTAAACAACTATACTGCAATTATTTTAACAAGCAGGAATGCTGTAGATCATTTTTTTAGAATTGCTGAAGAAATGCGTTTTACCGTTCCTGATTCTATGAAATATTTTTGTCAATCAGAAGCTGTTGCCTACTATTTACAAAAATATGTAGTATACAGAAAACGTAAAATTTATGTTGGTACTAGAACCTTTCCTGAGCTAACTAAATTAATAAAAAAACATAAAGACGAAAAGTTCTTATTACCTTCTTCGGATAAATTAAAACCTTTAATCCCTGAAGAGTTAGATAAATTAGGTGTTGATTGGAAACGTGCAGATTTATACAGAACTGTAGTTAGTGATTTATCTGATTTAGAAGATGTTTTCTATGACATCTTAGTATTCTTTAGCCCTTCGGGTATAGAAAGTTTATTTGAAAACTTTCCAGGTTTTAAACAAAACGAAACAAGAATAGCGGTTTTTGGTAACACAACTATTAAGGCTGTTGAAGATAGAGGCTTACGTGTAGATATTGCTGCACCAACACCTGAAACACCTTCAATGACAATGGCTTTAGATAAGTATATTAAAGATATTAATAAAAAGTAATATTTACTTCTTTTAAAATAAAAAAGCTCATCAAAATAAATTTGATGAGCTTTTTTATTTATAGCTGTAAGCACAAAACAAATTAAACGTCAAAATATTAAAAAAATAACAAAATTATATTAACGTTTGTATTTAAAGTAATATAACAATCGCGTACAGAACTATTAGCAATTAAAAAATAATAGTACAAAAGCATTATCTTTATTTTACATATTACTTCGTAAAAACATCTTTTAATTTGATGAATAAATATCTAAACATCATAAAAAATTCTTATTCCGATTATTGGAACTATCTTAAGCAATCTGTTCTTATGGAGTTAAATTGGGAAAATTATTTTTATGGATTAATCGTAATTTCTTTAGTTGTTTGGTTGTTTGAAATAGTCTTTCCTTGGCGTAAAAACCAATCTATATTTAGAAAAGACTTTTGGCAAGATGTATTCTATATGTTTTTCAATTTTTTCTTATTAAACCTAATTGTTTTAATTGCTTTATCTAATTCAGCCGCACAAATTTTTAACGACTTCTTAGGTTTTTTTGACTTATCTATAACAAGTTTTCAACTTTTTAACGTCAACGAATTTCCTTTTTGGTTTAGAATTTTCACATTTTTTATTATTATTGATTTTGTACAATGGTTTACACATACACTATTACACAAATATGAGTTTTTATGGAACTTTCATAAGGTGCATCATTCTGTAAAAGAAATGGGATTTGCCGCACATCTAAGATATCATTGGATGGAGCCCGTTGTTTATAATTCAATGAAATATATTCCGTTAGCAATAATGGGCGGATTCTCAGCGCAAGATGTTGCCTTAGTTCATTTTTTTAACATTACTATTGGCCATTTAAATCATGCTAACATTAATTGGGATTATGGTTTTTTAAAATATATCCTAAACAATCCGAAAATGCATATTTGGCACCACGCTAAAGAACTTCCTAAAGAAAGAAGTAAAGGTGTAAATTTCGGAATTACATTAAGTATTTGGGATTATATTTTTAAAACAAACTACATTCCTCATTCTGGCAGAGATATTGAAATTGGCTTTGATGGAGATGAATATTTTCCTAAAACTTTTATTGGGCAAGAAATATATCCTTTAAGTAAAAAGTAATTCGTTTACTTGTAATTTATTGAGCATATAATTTTTTTAACAACTGCTCTGCTGGTTTATTTTGGGGTGTAAACCTATTATTATCTTCCCCTCCAACCTCATGGTGTTTATGAAACCATTTCCACACAAATCCGCCAGCAAACCATTTTTCTTTCCAAAATTGATTATAAATAGCCTCTGTTGCATTTCTTTGTGCATCTAAATTCACCTTCTCTACCACTCTATTAGATTCCCATGGTTTTATGCCGTTATAATCAACACTTCTGTAACCGTATTCCGTAAATAAAACAGGCTTATTAACCTGCTCTCTAACACTTATAATTTCTTTTTTATGTACTTGCCAACCCTTTTCAAAATCTTGTGTAGTTGCAGATTTTTTATCACTTAACGGAAAATAAGCATCAATACCAATATAATCTAGTTCAGGCCAAAAAGATACTCTTTTATATTCATCCCAATTTGCAGCATAGGTAAGTTTACCGCTATAAATAGCCCTAATATTTTTAATTAATTGCAACCAAAAAGCTGGTCTGTTTTTAACAAAACTCTCTAATTCTGTGCCAATACAAAAAATATCAGCTTTTAAACTTTGTGCTGTTTTTGCATACGTTAAAATAAACTCTGAATATGAATTTTCTAAAATCTTCCAATTTTCTTCTGATTGCATTTTTATATTCCCTGTAAATTCACCCTTCCAAACCCATATTTGTGGTTTTATCATCAATTTTATATTGCTTTTCTCAAACTCTTTTGCATATTGTATAATTCCCTTTTCAGTTTCGCCAAACCATTGCCTATTAGTATTGTGAATTATTTTAGGAGATGACAAGTCTTTAATAAAACCAAAAGGCATTAAAGCCACGTAATTAGCTGAAACGTTTAAAACAGGAGCAACATGTTCGTTGGTGATTTTATCCGGCGAAGCCACAAAACTAAGTCCGTTAATTTTTTTAGTTTGACTTTTACAAGACAAACATAAAAGACCTATTAGAAAAAATTTAGCTATTTTCATAACTCCTAAATTACTGTTTTATAAAATAATAAACATCATTACATGCTTATTTTAAGGTTTTTTTAATATAAGGTGTAGGGCGTTATACTGTATTTAAACTCATTCTAAATTAATTTACCCTATTAAGTTATTAACTTTAACCTCGACCAAACTGCAAATCAACTTTTATGGAACACGTTGTTATTATTGGTAATGGAATTTCTGGCGTTACAGCCGCAAGGCACATTAGAAAATTATCAGATAAAAAAATTACTATTGTTTCTTCTGAAACAACTTACTTTTTTTCTAGAACTGCATTAATGTATGTGTATATGGGGCATATGAAATTTGAACATACACAACCTTACGAGTCTTGGTTTTGGAAAAAAAACAACATTGACCTTAAAAAAGGATTTGTTACAAATATAAGTTCAGCTAATAAAGAACTTGAATTTAAAGACGGTGAAAAACTTTCTTATGACAAACTAATTATAGCAACCGGTTCTAAACCTAATAAGTTTGGTTGGCCAGGACAGGATTTAGATGGTGTTATGGGAATGTATCACAAACAAGATTTAGAGAAACTTGAAAAATATGCTCCTGATAATAAAGCGTGTAAAAGAGCTGTAATCGTTGGTGGTGGATTAATTGGTATAGAGCTTGCCGAAATGCTACATAGCAGAAATATACCTGTAACATTTTTAGTTCGTGAAAAAAGTTTTTGGAACGGTGTTTTACCTGCCGAAGAATCAGAAATGATTAATAAAGAAATTTTAGATAGTCATATAGATTTACGTTTAGGTGTTAATTTAAAAGAAATTAAGGCTGATGAAAACGGACAGGTAAAATCGATTATAATTGCAGAAACCAATGAAGAAATTGAGTGTAATGTTGTTGGTTTAACCGCTGGTGTTTCTCCTAACGTTGATTTTTTAAAATCCTCTGAAATTGAAATTGATAAAGGCGTAAAAGTTAATCGATTTTTAGAAACCAATATTAAAGATATATATGCAATAGGTGATTGTGCAGAACAACATTTAGCTATTGGTCAAAGAAGAGTAATAGAAGCCGTGTGGTATACCGGAAGAATGATGGGCGAAACAGTGGCTCAAACTATTTGTGGTAATAAAACGGCTTACAATCCAGGCCATTGGTTTAACTCTGCTAAATTTATAGACATAGAATACCAAACCTACGGTTGGGTTTGGGCGCAGCCAAAAGAAAATGAAGCACGCTTTTATTGGGAGCATGAAGATGGCAAAAAATGTATTCATATAAATTATGATAAAAAAACACATAGGTTTATCGGCATTAATAACTTCGGAATTAGAATGCGTCATGAGTTTTTTGATAAAATTTTAAACGAAAAACGGTCTGTAGAACATGTATTAGAGCATTTAGCTGATGCCAATTTCGATCCTGAGTTTTACAAACTACACGAGCCAGCAATAATTGCCAAATTTAATAAGGAGAATAACACTAATATTCAGCTGAAAAAGAAAAGTTGGAAACGAATTTTTAGTAAAGCATAAAAATATGAAAATAGTAAAACAGTCAGGTTTAATCGTTTTTTTAGCAGGTTTAACCATCTTTATAGGAACTATTTTCACAGGTTCTTTCAGTTTAACAAAAGGAGAGTTAGATACCTTTTTAAAGGAACAAAATTATAAAAGTACCGTTATAAATGACGAATTAACAAAAGCGGTTGTAACCTCAGAAGATTTAAATGTCTTTCAGTTTTCGAGTCGTGTTATACAAGCCTATGAAAATTCTAATAATTATTATGATGAACTTATAGCAAAATATGACGCTGAAAAGAATTGGGATAAAAAAGGAGCCCAATATCAATATAAAATCTCAGGAAAACCGCATAGTTTAAGTTTTACACTTGCTAAAAAATCAGGAAAAGGGTTTGCTGTTGAAAACACAGGTTTAGCATGGTTTTTGACTTTTGGCTTGGGTATTCTTGGAGCTTTGCTATTTATCGTTCCTGATGTTATTATACTAGGAAAGCCAGGAATAAAGAATAATGGAATATTTTTAAACGCAGCTACCAATCGTGGTTGGATAGGTTGGTTTGCTTTTATCTTTTTGGTTACCTTTTATATACTACTTTATTTTTATCCCGATTTTATTGTAAACTGGGTTTATTTGGTAGATCCTATTAGCCAATCTATTAGTAATAATCCGGCAAGTCAATGGTTTTTATATGGATTTTTATATTGTGTAGTCATGACTGTTATGGCAGTAAGAATGTACATAAAATACCGTCATAATAAATATCAAATATTAAGAACAACCTCTGTTTTATTCTTTCAAATTGTATTTGCTTTTTTAATTCCAGAGATTTTAGTTCGTTTCGAAAAACCTTGGTATGATTTTAAAAATGCATTCCCTTTAGATTATGATTTCTTTTTTAAGTGGAACTTAGATGAGCTACTTTCTAGTGGTGGTTTTGGTTTATTTATTTTAGTATGGGGAATTGTTTTAACAATTGTAGTGGTACCTGTAATGGTATATTTCTTCGGGAAAAGATGGTATTGTTCATGGGTATGTGGTTGTGGTGGTTTAGCTGAGACTTTAGGAGACCCCTATAGGCAACTTTCTAGTAAAACATTACTCTCTTGGAAGGTAGAACGTATTGTAATTCATTCTGTACTTGTTTTTGTTTTAGTAATGACAGGTTTTGCTTTATACACTTTCTTTTATGGTGCAGATCAGGTTTTAGGTATTAAAACACAAACTATTCAAGATATTTATGGTTTTCTTATAGGCTCTATCTTTGCTGGTGTAATTGGAACCGGGTTTTATCCCATTTTTGGTAACAGAGTTTGGTGTCGTTTTGGATGCCCGTTAGCAGCATATTTAGGTTTTATACAGCGTTTTAAATCTCGTTTTAGAATTACAACTAACGGAGGTCAATGTATTTCTTGTGGAAACTGCTCTACATATTGCGAACAAGGAATTGACGTAAGAGCTTATGCTCAAAAAGGAGAAAACATTGTACGATCTAGCTGTGTTGGCTGCGGTATTTGTTCTGCAGTTTGTCCTAGAGGAGTTTTAAAGTTAGAAAATGGTCCCGAAGAAGGAAGAATAAACCCTACAGAGATATTATTAGGTAATGATGTTGATTTAATGGAATTAGTTAACAAGAAATAACACCTCTTTTTAATCAATTAATAAAAATACTTTACCCTTTCGTTGAACATATTTAGCCCTTATGAGAATACTCATAAGGGCTAAAAAATGTCTTATAAATTAATCTTGTGCGGTAAGTTATAATAACATATTTAACAACTACTATTCTGTAAACGCTTAAAAACAACTATAAATTTGGTAGTTTTTTTCATTCAAGGTGATAATAATATCTCTAAAAACCGCTTTAAATTAAGAGCTTAATAACGCGAGAAACTTTTAGATCAAAAACAAGAAAATCATTTAGGTTTTATAAAGTGGTTTGCTTTTAAATTAACTATTACATCAATAAACAAAAATTCTATGATATACTGCAGTTAATTTACAGTACCTGTATTATGTAATATTGATGTTATTATAACTATTGATTTTTAAACTATCTTTTCTTAAGTTTTATATTGATACCTTCAAAAGTGGTTTACTCTTTTTATTAAACAAGAAAACGTTAATTATAACAGAGAAAAGCTATATTTTTTTATAAATAAATAAAGCCACAGAAATAAACCTGTGACTTTAAATATCAAATTAACTAACACTAATTTTTATAAATTAGGTAACAATACTCTGTCTATTACATGGACTATTCCGTTTGTAGTTTGTACATCTGGAATAACCATATTTGCAGCATCAGCACCATTTCCTGCTCCAGTAACTGTAAGTACACCATCAGTAAAAGCACCTAAAGTTAATGCATCACCACCAAGCGGTGTTACTGCTCCTTGATTTAACTCTGAAGTAAATTTTCCGTCATTAGCAATTACGTGGTTTAAAAGTACAGATGTTACAACATCTACAGGTAATTGACGTATATCAGATGGTTGCGTAAAAGTTAAGCCTAACGCAGCACCTAAATCAATAAAAGCTTGATCTGTAGGGGCAAATACTGTAAATGAAGGACTTCCTTCTGAAGCTGAAAGCGCACCAACTAAATCTGCATAAACTACAGCTTCTACTAAGTAAGTTAATTCTGGAGCTGTAAAAACCTGAGCACTTTGAAGAGCTAAAGCTGTTTGTACAATATCTGCACCAGAAGCAATCATAACTTTATCAATTACATGAACAGTACCATTACTTGCCGAAATGTCTGTTGCTAATATTTTAGAACCGTTGATATATGTATCTCCATCACGAGAAACAAAACGTCTATTTACACCAAGCGCAGACGTTGAAGAAAGACCTACTGAAATATCAGCTCCTAATAAATTACCATTAGAAACGTGGTATAATAATGTATTTGTTAAAAAAGATTTTTGTAAAACACCTAACGTTTCACTATTTAAACCTAACCTTGCAAAAGCATCGTTGGTTGGTGCAAACACTGTATAATCTCCAGAAGCGTCATTAGGGTTAGAATTACTTAACACACCTGCAACACCTCCAGCAACTGCTGCAGACTCTAAAGTACTAAAAGCTGGGTTTGTTACTGCTATATTAGCAATTGAGGGTGATATATCTTCATAATTAGATGATGATTCACATGAACTTAATGTACCAATGGCAATTGCTGACACTAGCATATATTTAAAAATAGATAAATTTTTCATAATTGTATTTCTTTTATTTATTAAAATGAGTAAACTAATCCACCATAAAAACCAGTAGATTTTCCAATATTTCTACCAGTAAGGTAGCTATTAACACCTGCTGTTATACCTACACCACCGTATAAAGGAGCGTAACCATTAACACCTACTCTTGTGTAGTTTACACGTGTTGCAGGGAAAAAACCTACAAAACCTTCGCCTAAAATATCTACACCTTCTTTGTCTGATAATTGATTAGCAACAAAAGCATCTACATAAAATTTTGATGCAGCATATCCTAACTTTAACTCAGTAATTAATGCGTTTGGCACATTACTAGCTCTAAAACTATAACCAGCCTGACCCGTTACAAAAACTCCTGAATTCATTTTAAAAGTTGCAATTCCTAAAGCACTAAATCTAAAAGATTCGTTACCTATAGCTATAATAGATTGTAAACCTTCATTTGCACTATAATCACCTATTGGGGTTTCTACACCTACTGATCCAATAAAATCTAATGAACTTTTTTCGAAATTGATGGTGTGAAAATTATACTTTGCATAAATTTTTAAATCTTGCAATCCTTTTCTTTCGTTTTCAAAGCCATTATTAGCTAATTCAGCACTACTTGCATTACCTTCTGATTTAATGTAAGGCACATTTAATACAATGTTAAATTTATCTGTAACACCTATTTCTCCGTAAAAAGAAATACTTGTTGTAGTTACATCATTAAATACTGGTACTCCATCAGCCTCATTAGGTACTAAAAATACCTTGTCATAAGACTCGTGAGAATAAGACAAGACTAATGCGCCTTCTCCTTTCTTTTTCATAAATCCACTTACCGGGCTCTGAGCCATACAAAAAGTGGTAAACATCATGCATACTAATGCAAGTGTTATAACTCTGTAATTTCTTTTAATTGTCATAATTATTTTGTTTTATGTGTTAGTGACATCAATATATACGAAAAAAAAGTAATATTGGTTTTTTTTATTTTAAAAAAACTTTAATTTTAAAAATTACGTACATATAATAGGTGATGAAATAAATTACCTAATTAAAAAATAAAGTCTTGTGTTAATTAATGGTTCGCTATTCGCCTACCTAACTATAACTCAATAAAAAGCAACATATAAAACTACATTTTATGATTTTAAAATATGCCTTATCTCTTTTTTTAGTTATAACTTTAACTCAAGAAGAAAAAGAATTTGTTAGAATTTTTGATGACCAAGAAAATTTACAATCACAAGGTTGGATGCTAAATAATAAAAAGATAGATTTTTGGACGTTTTATCACTTAAATGGTAACGTTGCAAAAAAAGGTCATTATAATCATGATAAAAAAAACGGATATTGGTATTTTTACGACGAAAATGAGATGTTAATAAAGGAAGGTGCTTTTAAAAATGATAATGCTAACAGTTGGTGGATCTTTTACACGAATAAAGGAAAGAAAAAAATTCAGTACAAAAACGGTATTAAAGAAGGTTATGCTTTAATTTATAAAAACAATTCTCTTGAAAAAGCTGAACGTTACTCTGAAAATGAAAAAACTGGAGAATGGACTTCTTATTTAGTATTTAAGAAGGATAATCCAAATATAAAATTTTAATGAATCAATCAATTAAAGTTATTATTCCTGCTTATAATGAGCAAGATTCAATAGCAAATGTTATCAACGATATTCCATCAATTGTAGATGAAATAATTGTTATCAGTAATAACTCTACAGATGCTACAGAGCAAAACGCACAAAATGCTGGAGCCACAGTTTTAAAAGAAACCAGAAAAGGATACGGATATGCTTGCTTAAAAGGAATGGATTATATTGTTGAGCAAAAAAACAAACCCGATATTATTGTTTTTTTAGATGGTGATTATTCTGATTACCCTGAACAATTAACCGAATTAATTCATCCTATTATAAATGATAAGATTGATTTTGTAATTGGTGCTCGTGTAAAAGAGTTAAGAGAAAATGGTTCTATGACGCCTCAACAAATATTTGGTAACTGGCTAGCTACTTTTTTAATGTCTTTATTTTTTAACGCAAAATTTACAGACCTTGGTCCGTTTAGAGCTATTAAATACAATAAGTTATTAGCCTTAAACATGGTTGATAAAACTTATGGGTGGACGGTTGAAATGCAATTAAAAGCATTAAAACAAAAACTTACCTACACTGAAATACCTATGAAATACAGAAACAGAATAGGTGTATCTAAAGTTTCAGGTACTGTAAAAGGTAGTATATTAGCGGGCGTTAAAATATTAAGTTGGATATTTAAATACAGTTTTAAATAATGGTTGTAGAGTATATTATAATAGTGATTTATGCTATTTCGTTAATTTTAATTTTTATGTATGCTTTGGCGCAATTAAACTTATTGTTTAATTACTTAAAGGCTCAAAAAAAAGAAGATGACTCTCTTAAATTCGATTTCTCTAAACCAGCAGAAATTCCTTTTGTAACCATTCAATTACCTGTATTTAACGAGTTGTATGTAATGGAACGTTTGTTAACCAACATTGCAAAAATTAAATACCCTAATGATAAATTAGAAATTCAGGTTTTAGATGACTCTACAGATGAGTCAGTAATTTCTACTGAAAAACATATCGCTCAGCTTCAAGAAACAGGACTAGACATTGTTCACATTCGAAGAGAAAACAGACAAGGTTTTAAAGCCGGAGCCTTAAAAGAGGGGTTAGCTATTGCTAAAGGTGAATTCATTGTTATTTTTGACGCTGACTTTTTACCACAAGAAGATTGGTTACAAAAAACGATTCCCTATTTTAAAAACTCAGAAATTGGTGTTGTACAAACTCGTTGGGGGCATATCAATAGAAATTACTCAACCTTAACTAAAATTCAAGCATTCGCTTTGGATGCTCATTTCTCTTTAGAACAAGTTGGTAGAAATAGCAAAGGCCATTTCATTAACTTTAACGGAACAGCAGGTGCCTGGCGTAAAGAGTGTATTTTAGATGCCGGTAACTGGGAAGGCGATACTTTAACCGAAGATATTGACTTGAGTTATAGAGCACAGCTTAAAAATTGGAAATTTAAATACCTAGAAGATGTTGAAACTCCTGCAGAATTACCTGTTGTTATAAGCGCTGCGAGGACACAACAATTTCGTTGGAATAAAGGTGGTGCAGAGAATTTTCAGAAAATGGGAAAACGCATTATTACGAATAAAAACGTTTCTGCAAAAACCAAAATTCACGGACTATTACATTTACTAAACAGCTCTATGTTTACATGTATTTTTTTAGTTGCCATTCTAAGTATTCCGATGTTGTATATTAAAAATGAATACGCGCATTTAAAACCTTTCTTTTATGTAATGAGCTTTTTCGTTTTAAGCTCTATTATCTTTTTTATCTGTTATTGGTTCATGTACAAAAAAAATAACGGGGGCGGATTTAAAAACTTTATTAAATACATTGGTGCTTTCTTTACATTTTTCACCATTGTAATGGGCTTTTCTTTACACAATACCATTGCTGTTTTAGAAGGTCATTTTGGTAAAAAAAGTGAATTTGTTCGTACACCAAAATTTAATATAAAAAGTCTTAAAGACGGATGGAAAAACAATAAATACGTGAGAACAAAAGTTTCTTTAAACGTAATTATTGAAGGTATGCTAACATTGTATTTTATCTTTGGTATGTATAGTGCTTTTGTTGTTGGGAATCAAGATGGAGATTTTGGTTTGTTTCCTTTCCATTTGATGTTAACTATCGGATTTGGGTACGTTTTCTTTAAATCACTTTTTTCTAAAGCCTAATGTTTTTCTGGAAAAAATATAGCTCGCTACTACTAACTTTTTTTTGTGGTATCTTTTATTTTTTCTTTGCTTATTATTTAGAAAGAACTGAATTTTCGAAGTTACTTTTTTTATGGTTTTCATTATTTTTGATTACCTACTTTTTATGGAGAAAAAACAAAAACAACTTTATACTTTTAGCCAGTATTTCAATTGTATTTCGATTGATATTTCTTGTTGCTACGCCAAATTTATCGCAAGATTTTTATCGATTTATTTGGGATGGTAGAATGATTTTAGAGGGATTAAATCCGTATTTATCATTACCAAAAACATTTATAGAGCAACAAACATACCCTGTAAACCAAGCTATTGATTTATACAAAGGAATGGGTACAATGAACGGAAGTCATTATACCAATTATCCGCCTATAAATCAATTCTGTTTTTTAATCGCGGCTATTTTTGCTAACAAAAGCATTTTAGGTAGTGTATTTGTAATGCGATGTATTATAATTTTGGCTGATGTAGGAATTCTTTACTTCGGAAAAAAACTATTAGAAAAACTAAAATTACCAGTTCAGAATATCTTTTTGTATGCTTTAAATCCGTTTATAATAATCGAGATGACTGGCAACCTACATTTCGAACCTGTAATGTTGTTCTTTTTAGTGTGGAGTTTGTACAAATTACAACACCGAAAATGGGGTTGGTCAGCAATATTGCTAGCTTGTTCGGTTTCTGTAAAATTAGTTCCTTTACTATTTTTACCATTGTTTTTACAATGGTTTATAAGCCCTTTATACACAAATAACAAAAAAATTATTACATGGATTAGTTTTAAGTTCCATCCGAAAGAATTACTAAAACTAACCTGTTTTTATTTGTTAGTTATAATAGTTACACTTTTATTATTTCTTCCTTTTTACTCATCAGAATTAATTGCCAACTATTCTAACTCTGTTGGATTATGGTTTAGAAATTTCGAATTTAATGCCAGTTTTTACTACGTTGCTAGAGAAATAGGATATTTGTTTAGAGGTTATAATGAAATTGCTGTAATTGGTAAAATAATGCCGTTTTTAACCATTCTATTTCTAATTACTATCACTTTTATCAGAAATAATAAATCGTTTAGACAATTACTAACAGCCATGTTATTTGGCTTGTCTTTTTATTATTTTACAACAACAACAATGCATCCTTGGTATATTGCTACTCTTTTAGTTTTATCACTATTTACAAAGTATAGATTTCCTGTAATTTGGAGTTTCGTAATTATTTTTAGTTATCAAGCATACGCTAATCAACCCTGGAAAGAAAACCTTTGGTTTGTGGCATTAGAATATCTCGTTGTTTATGGTTTTTTATATTGGGAATTAATTACTCATAAAAAAACCCACTCAATAAATTGAGTGGGAAAAATTGCTATGAAAAAGAAAAAGTAGTGGTTTTAAAACCACTACTCAAATATAGATAACCTGTTTCTTTTAAACAAGTACTTTATAATAAAAATTAACCTTTTATTTACATTTAAGTTACACTCTTGTTACTTTATTATTTTTTAACATATATTGCTGTTTACTCTCTTTACATATAGCATCACCATTATCATTAAATTCTAATCGATGCCCATATTCACTAACCCAACCTATTTGCTTTGATGGATTACCAACAACCAACGCATATGGTAACACTTGCTTTGTAACTACAGCACCGGCACCAACAAAAGCATACTCACCTATATCATTACCACAAACTATTGTTGCGTTAGCACCTATACTAGCACCTTTTTTAACAATCGTTTTTAAATACTGATCTTGTCTTTTAATAGCACTTCTAGGATTAATAACATTTGTAAAAACCATCGATGGCCCTAAGAAAACATCATCTTCGCAAATAACACCCGTATAAATAGAAACATTGTTCTGAACCTTTACATTATTTCCTAAAATTACCTTTGGTGAAATGACAACATTCTGACCAATATTACACTTATTACCAATCTTGCTGTTTGGCATTATATGGGTAAAATGCCAAATTTTAGTTTCAGAACCTATACTACAGTCTTCATCTATTACCGCTGTTTCATGCGCAAAAAAGTTGTTAGTTGTATTCATAATAACAAAAATAAAAAACTCAACCTAAATAGTTGAGTTTTTTATTTTATTCTACATTAAATGTGATTGGTAATGTATATTTTACTTTAACAGGAGTGTTATTTTGTTTTCCTGGGGTAAATTTTGGAATTTTACCTACAACCTTACTTGTTTCTTTTTCTAATATTTTATTTGGAGCTCTAATTTTCACATCTGATACAAAACCTGATTTATCAATTATAAACTGTGTAAATATTTTATATTTTCCTGATCTTAACCCTACATCTTGTGCTAATTCTACATTAAAATAACGCTGAACATGTTGTTGAATTTTCTTCTCAAAACATTTTTTATTTTCTTCTTCTGATAAACCTTCACATCCTTTAAAAACTGGTCTATTTTGAACATTATTAATAGACATCGTATTTTCAACTGAAGGAATTACTGTTGGAGCTGTTTTTTTAGGAGTTACAGCTATTTCTGGTTTATCATCAACTGGTATTTTTATTAATGTTTCAACAATCTTTTCTGTATTCTTTACAATTTTTGGTGGAGCAATTGTTTTAACAACCTGTTTCTTTTCTGTTCTCTTTACCTTCTTTTCTACTTTTTTAACAACAACAGGGCGAGAAAAAGTAAAAACGGTTTCTAATGTATCATGATTTGTAAATATAGCTACATTAAAATCTTTCTCTGTTTCATGTTCTAATGAAACAAAAACTATAAATAATGTAAGTACTAAACCTAATTGAGTAAAAATTGATGAGAATTTTTCTAATTGTTTTCTTGGATTCTTTTTTTCTTCTTTCATAGTTCTTAATTTTTAAGTTAATACTATGTTAAAACCAAGAAGTGTGCCAACAAAAAAGCAATCCGAATTGGATTGCTTTTTTAAAATTTTTATTTGCGAGTTAAATTACTCTACATTAAAAGTAATAGGCAATGTATACCCTACTCTTACTGGTCTACCTCTTTGTTTACCAGGTTTCATTTTAGGAATTTTATTTGCTATACGAATAGCTTCCTTTTTTAACCTTGGGTGAGGCGCTCTTGCATTTACACTAGTTATAGAACCATCTTTATCAATTTTAAATTGAACGTAAATTCTTTTCTTACCAGGTGCTAATCCTAATTCGTTTGCTAATTCTGCATCAAAATAACGCTGAACGTGCTTTCTTAATTGTTTATTTAAACAAGCTTTCTTTTCTGCTTTTGAACCAGTACACCCTGGGTAAATTGGCACTTCTTCAATAATCGAAAAAGGTACATCTTCTACAAAAACCTCTTCTTCAACTGCCTCTTCAATATCTTCTACTACAATCTCTTCAGATTCATCTGTTTCAGTAGATTCGATAATCGTTTCTTCAACTTCCTTTTCGTCTTCTACGATTTCAATTTTTTCTGGTGCTGGTGGTGGTGGTGTATTTGGCTTTGGCTTTGGTGGTTCTACAATAAGCTCAATTGTTTCCTCTTCAATTTCAGCAGCCATATTAGCCATTCCTAAATCTCCGTATTGTTTATCATATGTTTTATTTTCAATTGCAACATATGTTATAAATAATGCTAAAACCAAACCTAACTGCATAAACAGTTTACTATAATTCTCTAAGTTTGACTTTGGATTTTTCTTAATTTCCATCGTAAATATTTTTTAATAGTTCGCTAATTTAATTAAATTATTTTAACTTTTACAAGCTAAATCTTTAAATAACTATATTTTTCTTAAAAAAAGAAGGTAAACAATATAAGCTATTAAAATGCCCGTCGTATTTGCTACAATATCTAAAACATCGCCTGATCGGTATGTTGTTACTGTAACTTGAAGAGCTTCAATAATTATGCCGTAAATAAAGCAACAAAAAACAATGCTAAATTCATTGATTTTTGTTTTTTTAAAAGCTAGTAAACAAATAAGTGTTAAAACAAAATAAGCAAGTGCATGCTCGTATTTATCTAAATTATTTATTTGAATCGGTTGCTTTCCAATGTTTATTAAACTAAGAATAGCAATACTAATTGCTATTAGTATTGCTATTCCTACTAAATTATCCTTTAATAAGTTCTTGATACGCTTCAGCACTTAATAAATCTGTTATTTGTGAATCATCTGACAATTTAACTTTTATCATCCATCCATCTCCATAAGGATCAGAATTCACTAATTCTGGTTCGTCTTCTAATGCTTCGTTAAACTCAACTACCTCTCCTGATAAAGGCATAAAAAGATCTGATACTGTCTTAACAGCTTCTACCGACCCAAAAACCTCTTCAATATCTAAAGACTCATCTAAAGTATCAACGTCTACATATACAATATCACCTAGCTCTCCTTGAGCAAAAGATGTAATACCAATTGTAGCTACACCTTCTTCTACCTTAACCCATTCGTGGTCTTTTGTGTATTTTAATTCTGATGGAATGTTCATTGTACTATTTTTATTGTGTTTGTTTTAATTTCCTAAATTGTAAATAATATTTATTCCTGCATTGATAGATTGTCTTGGAAATGTAGTTGACACAGCATATTGAAACGTTTGATGATTGTAATAAAACGATGCTGTTAAACTGCTACTTAAATTATAATCGGCTATAAATTTTAATCCGAATAATTTTTCTCCTCCTGTTATTTGACTATTTTCTTCATCAACGCTTCGTATTAAGGTTAAATTATCTCGCAAAGATACGTCAGCTCTTAGATTTATATCTCCTTTTAATGTTTCTTTTTTTCCTGTAAATCGTGTTACAAATTTAACATCTCTAATTTTATAACCAAAACCTACAACATATTCTGTTCCTCTAACATCGGTTAAAGTATTATTATTAAAGTTTAATGTTAAACTTCTATCTCTTCTTATTTCCCCTTTAAATGAAAAAGAATTTTTCATTCTAAAATCAACTTTCATTAATGGTGAAAATTCATCTATTAAAGTTGCCGACGAAAGTAATAGTTCTGGCTGATAATTACCAGAAGTATTTGTATTTGTTGTTAAATTTGTTGAATCGTACTGTAAATTGTTGGTGTAATTACCAATTGTATAAGACGATTTGTATCCATGTGACAATGTAAAAGAAGAAAAAGTCTTTTTAAACCACTTATACTTCATAAAACCATTAAAACGCATTGTCCAATTCGGAATTGGTATATTTTTAAAGATACCTGTACTTACTGAATTCGCATCGTTACCTGAATATGCTGCTATAAAGGCTGGCAACATTGCTTGCTGGCCATTTTCTTTAAATCCGCTTACAGGTTGATTTCCTGTTGCTAATCTATTAGCAATTACACTTCTATTTGATAAGAAATTTTGATATAACACCTCACTATCTGTAAAAACAGTACCCAACATAAAGTGACTAATACTATAATTACCTGTTTCGAAAGCTTTAATGTTCGGGTCTTGCTCAAAGCCTCCATTCCCATCAGAAATAATATCTAATTGCTGATTTAAATTACTTGTTTGAATTCTATTTCCTCTTAAATCTATCGTTAAATTTTTAAAAGGTTTTACAGAAACATTATAATCTAATTTTTTGAATCTTGTTTTACCATAATTCTTGTTATAATATGGTTGATTTTCATCAGTCTGACTTGTTCTTGTAACCAACCATCCGTTTTCGATAGCTGTATTTAAAATATCAGTTTGACTACCAAATACAAATCCTAATGAAGGTGCTGTGCTACCGTCATAACTATTTCTTCCTAAAAATCCTACCGATGGTTTGTATCCTTGTAATAAAGTTCCGTTGTTTTGAGTATAACTAATTTTTGCTCTCTTTACTGATGTTAATACATCATACATTCCCTTCATTACCTTATGACCAAAAGAAGCGTTGTTCTTTAATTTGGCTCTTCCTTTAGGTGTTTTATCTGCTCCTAAAGTTGCTGTACCTTTTTTAACAGGTTTCTTTTTGGTTCCTTTTAGTAGTAGCTTATCTAACTTTAAGGTTTTATAAAAACGTCCAAAATCTATATTTGTATTTAAATTATGTGTGTTTGCATTCTGAATCATATTACCAACCACATCTACATAACTTACATTATCTCCGTTAGGTAAAACTAAATTACTTTGCGAACTCGCTTTCCAATCAAAATCTGCTGTGTAAGCATAATCTGCACTTAAAAAGTTTAAATATGGTAATTTGCTTAGCGGCAATTTATAGGTTGCATTTAATTTTTGATGATAATTATCTGGTCTACCAACGGTAAAAAACTCATCATAAATCTCTAACTCTTCATCATCACCAAAACTATCATAAATATAATTATTCGTTGCATTAAAGTTTAGCTGAAGCGATTTTGTTAAATCAAATCCAATCGTATAATCCCAATTAAATAAAAACCTACGTTGCACTAATTCTGGTTGTGCTGTTAGTCCTTCAATTAAATTTCTAGATTGTTGCGAATTATAATTTCTATTAATTCTTGAATTAAGTGCTATTGTTTTTGGTACCGGATTAAAATTAAGGTCTTTTATAAATCGCAAGTATTTATTATTAAATTTCTTTGATTTTTTAAACGGTTCTATAACAAAAGGCTTAAAGTTAAAATTATAACTTGCTCCTGCCATTACATTTTTATTTTCGAATTTTTCGATATTATAATCCTTATGAAACTCTTCATTATGAGCATACGAAGCAGAAAAATTTTCTACATCATAAAACTTTGGTGTTTTTTTGCTCTTCGGATTTTTATTCTTTTTTACATTAATAAAACTAATACTCTTTCTTCGGGTATAATCTTGAGCATTTTCGCTGTTCGGATTTTTATCTAACGCATCTTCTAATTCTACATCCTGAAACTGTGGATCGTATTTAGGGTCCCTAAACTCTTCACCATAACTATAACTCATAGGTATTTGCATATTCCAATCTTGCGGCATCATTTTACCTAACTGAATATTGGTTGCAACACTATATTGTTTAATTTCTTCTATACTTCTTTGCTGAACTCTATCTTCAACATTACCAAAACCAATGGTAGACATTCTTCCTGCTAAAGACAAATCCATAACATCGGCAAGATTTGCATCTGCATTTACAACAGCTGCCCAACCACCTTTATTATCAAAACCTACCGCACGTAATTCATTAAACCAAACCTCTACGGTTTTATCTGAATTAGATACATTTTTAACGCCAAGCATTACAGTTCTTACTTGTGCTAATGTTGGATTTCCTTTTACTGATATTTTTAAACCATTAGAGCTTGTTGCTGAAAATATATCGGTTATACTTGTTCCAACACCTGTTGGCCTTTCTATTTTTAAATTTGCTAATTCTTCTAAGGGCACTTCTAAATTATTTGCCTCAGGCCAAACATCTAAAGAGGTTGCTCTAGAGGTTGATAAAGTTAATGGTTTTTCTATTTCGTAATAATTATCATTTAAATCGGTTCCTAAACGAATCACAGCAACCATATCTCCATCCTGAGTAGTCGCAGTTGTTGGTTTCTCTGCATGTAAAAACATTCGTAGTTTTTTATACCTACGCATATCTATACTTATATTCTTATAAATAGTTCTTACATCGTCTGCCGCTAAATCTGTTACTTTTAATGTTACAGATTGCTCATTCTGACGTTGAATCCTGTTTGTTCCTTGTAATTCTTCTCGCTCAATTCCTGGAGGTAATTTATATTTTTCTGAGTTTTGCTCTATACTTACAACTCCTACCTCAAAATTATTAAGTTCTGTATTATCTAAATTTACCGGCACACCTGTATTCGGTAAAGTTTTTGTGTATCTACGCCAATCTCCTCTTACTAATTCTAACTCTCCGAATCGTAAAACAACAGGCATTTTAAATTGCGAAAGAAACATTCTAATAAAACGAATACTATTAAAATCGGTAATTCCGTTTATTCGCTGAGCATCTGTTACATTTCTAACCGGAATTCTAAATTGATACCATGTTGTGCTTCTTGTTGATCCGTTTGCCAAAGTAATTGGCTCACTTTTTACATCAATAATATTATTTTGTCCTAATTGTAAATCGCTTCTATTTAATGAAACCTCGTATTCAAAATAACTGTTTACCGGATTCATTGTTTGATCTTTATTGATATCTTCAACATCAGGATATGCAGTTGATGAAGTAGGAAAAGATTCGTTTGATTGACTTGCTGTTGGTGAATTTCCTTGAGTACCGTTAAAATTTTTATAACGTCTTAAAACAGATGCGTTTATGTTTTCTATAGCACCTCCTCTAAAATACTGAAAATTATCTCCTGCCGGATCATCTAAGGATGCAAATGCAGGGAACTTTATTCTTTCGTCTTCATCTGTTAATCCGTCTAAACCGATATCTTGATTTACACGAGCTTCATTACTAGAGTCAAATGCATATAATATTGAGGGATTTATTGGCGTATTTCCCCAATTGGTTTCATTTACATTTGTTCCATCAACTTTATTTCCATCCGCAGGTAAACCATTTTCATATTGCTTTCTACCATCTTTTAAAATATCTTCAGAAACGTTTCCTAAGTTTATAAATAATTTTCCGACCTGATTTGTTGGGTCTTGCGGATTTACTCCTGCCGATAATCCTTCTTCTTGTGTAATAGAGTAGTTTTCATATGGGTCCATTAACCAAAACTGAATATATTCTACATTGGCTTGTTCGAAATTATTGGTTGTTAATGGTCGCATAATTCCTCCCCAACGTTCTTCAGAAGTTACTGTGCTTGCATTTTCATTATAATTATACGGACCTCTTTCAGAAGGGTAGTATGCTAAATCTAATGTTCGTACTATATTTTGCTGCGTAATATCTAAATCGGTATTAGGAAATAATTCGTTGTAACGTATTTGACGAACTTCATTTCTTGATAATTCATTTTCATCAATATTACTAGGTCTGTTTCCACTACCATAAAATAATTGATCAATATTATACCATGCTATTTTACCTCTTTTGTAATTATACGATAAATCACTCGCACCACCATCAAAACCTTGCGATTCTGGTGTACTTGCTAAAAACCATTGCTGTGGCGAACTTAAGTTAATAGGTATTTGCGAAGCTTCAAAATCATCTAAATATGAAGTCGCTGTTCCGTCTACATTAATTCCGCTTGGCGAACCCGGCAATAAATAAGCCATATCTGCTCTTACAGATACATTCGATGGAGCTTCGGTTTCTACAAACGGTAACCTATTTGCTAATTTTGTTAAGTAAGGAACCTCAGCAGAATAATCTAAATTAAAACCTAACATTACATTATCAATAGGTTCTCCTCCAAAATTTACTTTAGGTGTAATTGGCTTTTCACTTACATTTAAATAAGTTCCTCCTATGGTAAATTCATCAGAAAAACGGTGCTCTACATCAATACCTATAAATGTTTTTCGTTGCTGACTAAACAAAGTATTACTTTCAGTCGTTGCATTAATAGGTACTCCTGATGCTTCTAAACCTGGATCTAAAATTTGCACACGACCTAATTGATAATCTACCACATAATCTATACCCTCAACTAACTGTCGTCCTCCGGCAGTTACACGTACCGAACCTCTAGGAATATTGAATCCTCCTAAAGAGATACCTCTACTTGTTTCTGATTTAAAATACCCTTTTAAAAAGAATTTATCTTTATTCTGATACTCGTTTTTTGCTTGAATCTTTGTTGTTAGATACAACTCTTCGAAAAGGTATTTATCTTGATCCGAAGTGTTGGTAAGCTCATCTCTTAAATCTTCACCAAAAGGTTCTGGTTCTGGAAACAACACATATCCTCTTTCTGAGTTCACCGTAACTCCTTCTACATAATCAAAAAAACCATCTCCGTTCGGCACGGCATACTCACTTTGATCTAATTTATCTAAATTTAAAATACGCAATAAAGGTTTATCTGTAATTCCAGGTGTTAAGGCTTTTTGTAAGGTGTTTTGAAGCGTTCCTGTTTCATCATCACGATATAAAAGCTCAAAACGAAAACCTTCACGTTGCAAAGGAAAAGCGCCTAAAGCATACACGTTTTTCATCATTAAACGCCATGTAGGAAAACCTTCATCTTCATTGGTTACCGCATTCTTTCTTGTGGTGTTTAAAATTTCACTACGTAAAAGTTTTACCACTAAATTATCTGGTGCAACCACACCATCATTTGAGAATTCTCCGACTTTAAAAACAGTTTCTCCTCCTGATGCTCCAACAGCAGTATACTCATAAGCAACAGCTAAAACTTCTCCATCATTTAATCGTCTATTTAAGGATATAAAACCTAATTGTGGGTGTAATCTAAATTCATTGGCTTGTAACTTTCTTGCATTTTGAAGATATGAATAGTTAAAACCTTGGCGCGCTGGCATAATATTATTAATAGCTGCATCTACCGTGGCAACATCTCTAATACCACCTGTAGTTGTTGCTAATAATGGACTTAAGTTGTTAACGCCGTTATATGGTAACACTCTAGAGTTCGCTGATATAGGGCTAGGAACAGTATTTACTTCATTTGGATTTACTTTGTTTGCATCGCTAGACTCTCCTAAATCGGCAAGTCCTACAATACTGCGATAATCTGTAACATTTTGAGTTCTATTGGTTATCCAAACTTCAACTCTTGTAATGTTTACAGGGCTACTTACTAACGGGTAATTGCTTAAGGCATCTGTATAACTCTCTCTAAAATATTGTGATAAAAAAAAGTGACGGTCATTATCATAGTCAGAAGCTCTTAATTCAAACTCTTCAATAGTTGCTCCTCCTTCAGCAATAACTGTTTTAGATTGAGAATTTTGTTGTGAAAATGCCGCCGTTATGTATGTTTTACCAAACTGCAACTCTGTTTTTACACCAAATAATGCTTGTGCCCCATTTATTAACGAGTTTTTAATAGGCATACTAATATTACCTGCTTCTATATTCCGTATAATGTCATCTTCGGTAGGCGTGTATTCTAACTTGATGATATTCTGAAAATCGAATGTAGATTGTGTATCGTAATTTGCCGTTACCGTTAATCTCTTACCAACTTTTGCTTGTAAACTTGTACTTATTTGCTGGTCAAAATCAAACGTAAAACTACTTTGGTTTTCTATTGATATTTGCGGGTTTTCATTTTTTTGATAAATTCCTCCGAGCTTTATATTTACCTGACCTGTAGGGTTTACCTCAACGCTATTACCACCAAAAACAGATTCGAAAAACTTAGAATTTACATAGTATTTTGGTAACAAATTTTTTCTTGCTTTACTATTTCCTTTTTTTCTTGAGTTTGTTGCATCAACCTTTTCTTTAAAATAATCTTTTACATCATTTTTTAATCGATACTTATCATACTCATCAGGAGTCATAAAAACAGGGGTTCCGATATAGTAATCACCTATTTTCTCCACCAACATAAACTTATTTAAAGTTTTATCAAAAGTTATGATTGTCTCTGTTGGATTATTTAAAAAAAGAGTACCGTTTTGGTTATTACTAAAATTATATTTTAGCGGTACAACAGTATCTTTTTTAATAGTATTACCTTTATTACTCTGAGTGTTTTGTGAAAACGAAACAACACTTACTAATATAGTAAGTGTTGTAAGTAATCTATTAATAATTGCTTTTTTCAACCTGTCTTATAAATTTTTTAACGCCTGTTTTATCAATGCTTCCACACTAGCATCAGGTGTTTCTTTTAATATATTCCCTATAACTTTATCTGCTTGTTTTCTTGCAAAACCAAGAACTTCTAGTGCAGATAACGCTTCTTCTTTATTTGTATTGTTTTGAGCAATTGAAACTTCATCTAAATCAAAGATTTTAAGAATTTTATCTTTCAAATCTACAATAACACGTTGTGCTGTTTTAACCCCAATACCTTTTACAGATTGTATTATTTTTACATTTTCTGAAGCAATAGCTTGCTGTATTTCTTCGGATGTCATTGACGATAACATTGTTCTTGCAATACTTGGTCCTACACCTGAAACAGAGGTAAGTAGTCTAAAAATTTCTCTTTCAACTTTATTAAAAAATCCATACAATGTATGAGCATCTTCACGTATAGATAAATGTGTATATAACAACACATTTTCATCATCAGGTAACGACGAATAGGTGTTTAACGAAATATGTAATAAGTAGCCTACACCATTACAGTCTATTACTGCATATGTAGGATTTTTCTCCACAAGTTTCCCCTTAATTTGTGTTATCATTCTATCTAATTTCGATTTGTCTAAAGTAGACAAATTATTTAGTTTTAAAAGTCTTAGCTTTTATTTTTTATTTCTTTGTTTTGAGCATCAACAACAGCTACTGCAGCCATGTTTACCATCTCATCTACACTTGCCCCCAACTGTAAAATATGAACCGGTTTACTCATTCCTAATAAAATAGGCCCAATAGATTCAACTCCATCAACCTGTTTCATTAATTTATACGTTATATTTGCTGACTCTAAATTTGGGAAAATTAAAATATTTGCTCTTTTACCATTTAATTTAGAAAAAGGGAATTCTTTCGCTAATAACTCTGGGTTTAATGCAAAATCTGCCTGTAACTCACCGTCAACGATTACATTCGGATGGTAACGATGTATATATGATACAGCTTCTCTTATTTTCACTGAACTTTCAGCCTTTGATGACCCAAAGTTAGAAAAACCTAACATTGCAATATGTGGTTTCATTCCAAACATTTTTGCTAAACCAGAAGTTAATTGGCTAATTTTTGCTAGTTCTTTAGCTGTTGGATTAATGTTAATCGTCGTATCAGCTAAAAACATTGGTCCTTGTTTGGTTAGCATCATATTTGTTGCTGCCACTCTAGTAACACCTTTTTCTTTTTCTATTAGCTCTAACATTGGTTTTACAACTGATGGATATGATCTTGAATACCCCGTAATTAAAGCATCTGCTTCACCAGTATTTACCATCATTGCTGCAAAATAGTTACGCTCTCGCATCCATTTCTGAGCTTCTAAAAAAGAAATTCCTTTACGCTGTCTTGTTTTCCAAAAAGCTTCTGCATACCTGTTTCTCCTGTCAGTTTCCTCATCCGTTTTAGGATCAATAATAACAACATCTGCGTCAAACCCTAATTCTTCTTTTAATTCTAGAATAATATCTTTTCTACCTAGTAAAATAGGTGTAGCAATTTTCTCATCATAAACACGCTGCGCCGCTTTTAACACATCTAAATGATCTGCTTCTGCAAAAACAACTCGTTTAGGTGCCTTTTTTGCTCTGTTGTGTAATAATCTAATTTCTTTACTTCCTGTTCCAGACCTATCCATTAATTCTTCTCGGTAAGCATCCCAATCTGTAATTGGTTCTTGCGCTACGCCCGACTCCATTGCTGCTTTTGCAATGGCTGGTGGAATTTCATAAATTAACCTCGGATCAAATGGTTTAGGAATAATGTATTCTTTTCCGAATGAAAGACTCACTTCATCATACACTATATTTACTTGTTCTGGCACTGTTTTTTTAGCCAAATCAGCCAAAGCATGTACAGCTGCCATTTTCATTTCTTCATTAATTTTGGTTGCCCTAACATCTAAAGCCCCTCTAAAAATAAATGGAAATCCAAGTACATTATTAACTTGATTAGGATTATCCGATCTACCTGTTGCCATAATAATATCATCACGAGTATCTACTGCAAGTTGATAACCGATTTCTGGCTCTGGATTTGCCATTGCAAACACCACAGGGTCTTTTGCCATAGATAGTAACATTTCTGGCGTTACTACGTTTCCTTTTGACAACCCGATAAAAACATCTGCATTATGCATTGCCTCTTCTAAAGTATTAATGTCTTTATCAGTTGCAAATTCTTCTTTTTGTGACGTTAAATTACCTCTATCTTTTCTAATAACGCCTTTACTATCGCACATTACTACATTTTCTCTTTTAGCACCAAGTGCTAAATACAATCTTGTACATGAAATTGCAGCTGCTCCCGCACCGTTCACAACTATTTTAATTTCAGAAATGTCTTTACCAATTATTTCAATGGCATTTTTTAAAGCTGCCGCAGAAATAATTGCTGTTCCGTGCTGATCGTCGTGCATTACAGGAATATCTAATTCCTCTTTTAGTCTTCTTTCTATTTCAAAAGCTTCAGGAGCTTTAATATCTTCTAAATTTATACCTCCAAATGTTGGGGCAATCGCCTTAACTGTTTCAATAAACTTATCTACATCAGTTGCATCTACCTCTATATCAAAAACATCAATATCCGCAAAGATTTTAAACAACAAACCTTTTCCTTCCATTACTGGTTTTGATGCCTCTGGGCCAATATCACCTAAACCTAAAACAGCAGTTCCGTTAGTAATAACAGCCACTAAATTACCTTTAGCAGTGTATTTATAAACATTGTTTTTGTCTTTAGCAATTTCTAAACAAGGCTCTGCAACCCCAGGAGAGTAAGCTAACGACAAATCGTGCTGTGTAGCATATTTTTTTGTTGGTACTACTGCTATTTTTCCTGGTTTTGGCTTTGCATGATATAACAAAGCTTCGCGCCTTTTTCTAGAATCACTCATAGATTAGTTTTATTTGTTTGAACTTACAAATATACGTTTTTGTTATTTAGTGAAAAACCTAAAACATGATTTTAGTCATGTTTTATAATAAGCCTACCATATAAATTTGCTTACATTTTAATTTTAAATCAAATCATGAAAACACCACCTATTCAAATAATTAATGAAGAAATAAAATGGGACAAATCCCAAACAATTGTTAGCAAAACCGATTTATTTGGCACAATTCTTTATGCTAACAAAGCCTTTGTTTTAGCCAGTGAATACACTGCTATAGAATTAATGGGAGAGCCTCATAATATTATTAGGCACCCCGACATGCCAAAGGTTGCTTTTAAAGCCTTATGGGAAGCTTTAAAAAAAGGAGAAAATTATCATGCGATTGTAAAAAACCTAACTAAAACAGGTAAATACTATTGGGTAATTACTGATTTTACAATTGATAAAAATGAAAAAGGGGAACCTATCGGTTACACTGGACGAAGAAAAGCCATACCTAAAAGTGTTATTGATAAAATTGAACCGCTTTATAAAACTCTTTTAAATATTGAAAAATTAAAGGGAGAAAAAATTAGTGAATTATACTTTGAAGGCTTTTTAAAGGAAGAGGTTGGTAAAAACTATAATGAATATGTAGTTGATTTATTTGAAGAAGAATCTTTAAAAGTAACTGAAAAACAAACAAATAAAATTAAAAAAGGACTCAACTGGTTTTTCTTTGGCGATACAAACCCAAAATAACAGCTTAAAAAAATAAACGAGTTTTAACTAAAACTTTATATTTTAATATTCTTATTATTATAAATAATTACAGAAATTTGTTAATTACATTTTAAAGTAAAATTTTAGTTATGAAAAAAATACATAAGGTACTCCTAACCATAATAATAACATTATTTGCCTTATTAATTTTGGCTCCGTTTTTATTTCAAGGAAAAATTATTAATCTGGTAAAGAAAACTGTGAACAATAATATTACGGCTCAATTAGATTTTACGGATGCTAACCTAAGTTTATTAAGAGATTTCCCGAATGCTTCTTTGCAACTCTCTAATGTTTCTATTATTAATGGTAAACCTTTTAAAGGCGATACTTTATTGTTTTCTAAAGAAATTAATTTAGAATTAAGACTTACCGAATTACTTAAAAACGCATCAGAACAATTAAAAATCCAATCTTTTGCTATTAATGATTCTAAAGTAAATGTTTTAGTTAACGAAATTGGTATCGCCAATTACGACATTACAAAACCGTCTGATGTAAAAATTGATAGTACAAATACGCCAGCATCTGATTTTGGCCTTTCTATAAATTCTTATGAAATTAATAACGCTACAATAAAATATATTGATAAAAAAGGCAAAATAAATCTTACTTTATCTGATTTTAATCATAGCGGTAGCGGAGATTTCTCTCAAACTAACTCTGAATTAAACACCAAAACGGCTACATTGGTTTCTTTCGAAATGGATAGCGCTTCGTATTTAAAAAATCAGAAGATAGAATTAGATGCCATCTTAGGAATGGATTTAGTAAACATGAAGTTTTCGTTTCTGAAAAATGAAGCAAAACTTAATAATTTACCTTTAATTTTTAATGGATATGTTCAAATAAACGAAAACAACCAAGATATTGATATCAGCTTTAAAACTCCGTCATCAGACTTTAAAAACTTTTTAGGTTTAATACCCGAAACCTATACCAAAAGTATTGAAAATGTGCAAACATCTGGTGAATTTAGCCTCTCAGGAACCGTTAAAGGTTTAGTTACTAACAATACAATTCCGTTGTTAGACATCAACTTAAAATCTAAAAACGCTTCTTTTAAATATCCTGATTTACCAAAAAGCGTTCGTAATATTAATATCGACGCACAGTTAAAAAATACCACAGGTTACCTTGATAAAACTTTTGTAGTTATTAACGGTTTATCTTTTAAAATTGATGAAGATACTTTTTCTGGTAACGGAAGTGTTGCTAATATTATTAACAACCCAACCATAAATGCAAAATTAAAAGGAACCTTAAATTTAGCCAACATAAACAAAGCTTATCCGGTCGATTTAAAAAGTGAGTTAAGTGGTATTTTAAAAGCCAACTTAACAACTGATTTCGATTTAAACGCAATTAAAAACGGTACCTTAAGTCGTATTAAAAATAATGGTGAATTAGCAGTAAACAATTTTGTTTTTTCTTCGGATGACATTGCCAGTCCGCTTAAAATAAAAAGTACCAAAATAAACTTTAAACCAACAACAATTACCTTAAGCGAGTTTGATGCTACTACAGGTAAAAGTGATTTAAATGCAACAGGAGAAATTAAAAACTTATTAGGTTTTTTGCTTTCGAGTAAAAAATTACAGGGAACTTTTAATGTAAATTCAAACTCTTTATACATGAGTGATTTCATGCAAGAAACCACTACTAGCGATAAAAAAGACACAAATAAAACAGAAAAGCCTACCGAATCTTTAAAGATTCCTGCTTTTTTAGATTGTAAAATTATAGCAGATGCAAAAACTGTTTATTACGATAACTTAGCTTTAAAAAACGTAAAAGGTACATTATTGGTAAAAGACGAAAAAGCTACTTTACAAAATGTAAATGTTAATATATTTAAAGGTAGTCTTTCTTTAAACGGTGAAGTAAGTACACAGCAAAAAACACCTGCTTTTAATATGGATTTAGGCATAAAATCGTTTGATATTTCTGAATCTTTTAATGGCTTAGATTTGCTTAAATCAATCAGTCCGATTGCTGCTGCAATGAGCGGTAAATTAAATTCTGACATTAACTTATCTGGTAATTTAAACAACGATTTTACACCTAATTTAACCTCTTTATCTGGTAAAGCGTTGGCAGAGTTATTAACCACAAAAATAAACCCTAAAAAAACCAAAGCTTTAAGCTTATTAAGCGAAAAACTATCGTTTATTGATTTAGATAAATTAGATTTATCTGATATAAAAGCAAACTTATCTTTCGATAATGGTAAGGTATCTGTAAAACCATTTAAATTGAAATACAAAGACATCGGTATTAACATTGGTGGTACTCATAGTTTTGATCAAAACATGAATTACAATTTAACTTTAGATGTACCTGCAAAATACTTGGGCAGTAAAGTAGAAGGATTATTATCTAAATTAAGTGAAAAAGATCAAAATGTTACTGTACCAGTTACTGCAAATATTACAGGTAATATGTCTAATCCATCTGTAAAAACAGATTTATCTTCTTCAGTTACAAAATTAAGTCAAAAATTAGTTCAGCAACAAAAAGACAAATTAGTAAAAAACACATTGGGTAAATTATTGGGTGACAAAAAGAAAGATTCAACTAAAACTGAAGACACCAAAAAGAAGGTTAAAGATGTATTAGGAGGTTTATTTGGCAAGAAGAAAAAAGGAGGAAATTAATTCTCGGGCAACCTTTTAGTAAATTTACACGTCTTATATTTTAAGAGTTCATTGTAAATTATTTAACAGCTTTTAAACATAGCCGAAAAATTACTTCGGCTATGTTTGTTTTTTATTTCAACAAAACCAACTATGAAAAAAAACTACACACTACTTCTGCTATTTATTACCTCAATTTCTTTTGCTCAAATCAAAGGAAATGTAACCGACACTAACAAAAAACCCTTATCTTTTGTTAGCGTATATTTAGAAAATTCTATTACAGGAACTACTACAAACGATAATGGAGATTATGAATTAGCCATAACAAAAAAAGGAGAACACACGCTTATTTATCAAATTTTAGGATTTAAAACAGTGAAGAAAAAAATTACAATTTCTTCTTTTCCTTTTGTTTTAAATATTGCTCTTTCTGAAGAGGAAGTTGTGTTAGATGAGATTTTAATTTCTTCGGATGAAAATCCAGCTGACAAAATTATTAGAAAAGTAATAGCCAACAAAAAGAAAAATACCGATAAATTTTCTGAATATAAAGCCGATTTTTACTCTCGCGGATTATTTAAAGTAAAAGATTTACCAAAAAAGTTTTTAGGACAAGAAATTGGCGATATGGGTGGCGGATTAGATTCTACAAGAACCGGAATTGTATATCTTTCTGAAACAATTTCTAAAATTTCTTTTCAAAAAAAACCAGCCAATTTTAAAGAACGCATAATTGCTTCAAAAGTTTCGGGTAGCGATAACGGAATTAGCTTTAACCAAGCTAAAGAAGTAAACTTCAATTTTTATGAAAACTCATTTAAATTAGCCGATACAGAAATGATTTCACCTGTTTCTAACGCTGCTTTTGGTTATTATAACTATAAATTAGTAGGAACAATTTATGATAAAAACAATAAATTAATTAGTAAAATAAAATTACTTCCAAAAAGAAAGAATGATCGTGTTTTTAGTGGATTTATTTATATTGTAGAAGATGATTGGGCTATTTACGGTACCGATGTTGTAGCTACAGGTGCGCAAATAAGCATGCCAATGATAGATTCTTTAAAGATTAAACAAAACTTTAATTACTCTCTTAAAAACAACGCTTGGGTACCCGTTACGCAAACAATCGATTTTAAAGCAGGTATGTTTGGCTTTAATTTTAATGGTCGTTTTTCGGCAGCTTATTCAAACTATAATTTTACACCTAACTACACCAAAAAATCATTTGGCAACGAAATTTTATCTTTTGATGAAAATGCCACTGAAAAAGACAGCTTATATTGGGCCAAAATTAGGCCTGTTGCTTTAACTACTGAAGAAATTTCTGATTACAAATTAAAAGACAGTATTAAAACAATACGAAAGTCTAAAAAATATTTAGATTCTATAGATACCAAACAAAATAAGTTTAATCTTTTAGATGTTATAACGGGCTATTCTTACAACGACACTTATAATAAATGGGGCCTAAGTTTGTCATCTCCTATTTTTGGCTTAAACTTTAATACTGTGCAAGGTTGGAACTCTTCAGTTGGATTAAATTATTATAAATCGATAAATGAAAAAGGAGAAAGGTTTAATATTGGTGGTAAATTAAATTATGGTCTTTCGGATAAAAAACTAAGGCCTACTGGTTATTTTTCTTACAAATGGAACAATACAACCAAACCAATATTAACACTTTCAGGAGGTGTTACAACCGCTCAATTTAATGCAAAAAAACCTATATCGAAATTATGGAATACTATTAGCTCTGTTTTATTTGAAAGAAATTATTTAAAAATATACGAGAAATCATTTGCTAAAGTATCTTTTTCAAGAGAAGTAATTAATGGTGTTCGCATGTCTTCTTCTTTAGAATATGCAAACAGAAAACCATTATTTAACACCACAGATTATGTAATGTTTCCTAAGAATGATGTTGATTATACATCAAATAATCCGCAAGAACCTGTTAATTTTAATACAGCTTTTACACCTAATAAAATATGGTCGTTTGCTGTAGGAACTACTATTAATTTTGGTCAAAAATATGTGTCTTATCCTGACGGAAAATACAATGTAAGTAGTAATAAATATCCTTCTTTATTTATCGGTTATAATAAAAAATTTGGCGCTGATAATGCCGAATGGAATTCTGATGTAGTGTACTCACAAATAACTCAAAATATATCTTTAGGCAATTGGGGGCAATTTAAGTACAAGGCCAAAGGAGGAGTCTTTTTAGAGAAAAAAGATATTCAGTTTATGGATTATGCCCATTTTAACGGAAACCGATTGTTAATTGCACCTAACAACAACTATTTAAACAACTTTTACATGTTGCCTTACTATCAGCTTAGCACAAATGATAAATATGGTGAGCTGCATGGGGAATATAATTTTAAAGGCGCTTTGCTTAGTAAAGTTCCGTTATTAAATAAATTAAATTTCCACTTGGTAACCGGTGCTAAAGGATTGTTTACAGCCGGTAACAAACCTTATTCTGAATTTTCAGTTGGGTTAGATAATGTTGGTATTGGAAAATGGCGTTTTTTACGTGTAGATTTCGCCCGTTCTAACTTTAACGGAAAAAACGAAAACAGAGTGCTATTCGGAATTAAATTGTAATTTTACTTTATGAAACCCATATTAAGGGATTCATCAAAAAATACTCGTGTGAAAATAACTGTATTACTTTTTGGTATTGCAACAGATTTAATAGGAAGTGCTTCTTTAGAAATTTCGCTTCCTATTAATTGCAATGTTACTTCTTTTAAAGAACTACTTGTAAAACAACATCCTGAGTTAAAACAAATGAGCTCATATGCCATTGCCATTAACGAAAGCTATGCGACTGACGAAACAATTATTAAAGAAAATGATGTAATTGCTATCATTCCGCCTGTAAGTGGTGGGTAAATAGATTACTTCGTCATGCCTCCTCGTAATGACGTAATAGTTGTCATTGCGAACGAAACATAGTGGGGTAAAGTAATCTGTAACTTTAACAACAAGAATTTTTCTCGTAATGACAAATGTAAATCCTTATAACTTATACCCAACACTAAACAATACAACTCTTGGCATTACATAGGTTTTAGTATCCGTAATTAAGTAATCTGAAAAACTGTTGTTTTGTTTAAAAGTGGTATCAAATAAATTTTGAGTTGTTAATTTAAACATCCAAGGGCTATCTTCTTTTTGATAGGATAACACCGCGTTGGCAACATTGTATTCTGTATCTATATTTTGTGCTTTATTTTGATAATTATAATGTGTGTAATCAAAATTAAAAACAAATCCGTCTAAAAAATCGTAATCAATATTTACATACGGTTCGTTAGTTACAAATTTAGAAGTTGAATTACTAGACGTGTATTTACCAATGTTTCTTCTAAAACCGGTTTCTATTGTTGGAAAATTATCAAACAAGGTTTCTATACCAACATCAAAACCATAATCGTTACTTTTATTGGTTATAAAACTGTTATTGATGCTTTGTTTAAAATTAGAAGCCTTATAATTACCCTCTAAATTGTATCTTATTTTTTTAATTTTCTTACGTAACGAACTTCTAACTCCCCAACTTTCATTCGGATTATCTAACATATCAATTGTTAAAAAACGATTTACACCATCAAAATTTACGGCACTTCTAAATCCTTTTACTTTTTTCGTGTAATTTGCATTTGCAAACAACATTAAACCGCGATATAAACTAAAACGACTGTAACGAATACGTGCCGAATGATACAATTCGTTTTCTAAATTAGGATTTCCTTTAAATACCGAATTATACGATTGTAAATAAAAACGGTTTGCTAATTTAGAAGCGTTTGAAAAGTTGGTTTTTAAATTATAATTCAGCTGAATTTTTTTTGATTTATTAAACTCAATTTTTAGTAGAAAATCTGGTAAAACTACCCATTTATCTTTTTTGATTGAGGTTGATTGATTCACACGCCAATTATAATTATGTGCATACGCACCTTGCTTAAAAGTAAATATTCCGGTTCTGAATTTATAATGCACACCTGCAAAAAAATCGTTGTGTTTAAAAACCGTAGTATTGTTAAATCCGTTTGATGAAAAATCGTTTTCGGTACCATCATCCAACAGTTGAAAATCATTATTTATAAATTTTTCTTGCTGATGAGTGTTTCCTATCGTTGTATAAATATGATTATCATTATTTAACACCCAAAAATCTTTAAAAACGGTGTGTAAATGATGCTTTTCGTTTTCATTTAACTGGTTAATTCTTAAAGAAGCTTGACTGGTGTTTAAAGGCTGAATAATTGGTTTAATCCTATCTAAAAACGATTGTGAAGCATTCCAAAAAGTAGTTGGATTATTTTTATCGAACGTGTAGTTTGCGGTAGCTGAAAACGTGTGTTTTTCAGACTGATCTTTGTGCCATTCTATATTCTGATTTACATACCAAATATCATTTTCTTTATTTGTATTGATGTTATCTAATTGAGTATTTATAGCCGTAGTGGTTAAATTACCTCTTTCTACAGCCGATTTTTTAACCTGTGTTCGTACATACCATTGTTCTTTGTTATTGGGCGCATACTCTATATTAAACTTACCAATGGCTAAAATATTTTTTGAAGTTGTTTTACTTTCCTTTTCTTCTAAAAAAGTAGTGTATTGATTGGTTACCTCGTTAAAACTTTGGGTATTATTATGAGAAAAAATGGCATAACCAGAAATATCTAACTTACTGGCTACGGTTTTTGTAATATTTAAAGCACCAAAACGCTGCACACTTTGCAAAACATCTTTGTTTTCTAAAAACTGAGAAAAATCGCCGCCTCGCCAATTAAAATCACCATTAAAAACAGCATTAACGCCACCCTGAAAATTCATATAATCTTTAAACGTAAAGGTTTTTTCGCCAATATTATTTAAGTTACTAATAAAATTAACATTGGTTTTTGGAGAATAGTAAAACAAGTTTGCATTGGTTTTGTAAAAAGAATCATAACCAATGTTTGAGCCTGCTTCAACATCACCAAAAAGAAAACGTTTTTTATCTTCTTTAAGCTGAATATTCATTGCCATTTCATCAGAATCTGATACATTTTTTAAAAAAGCAACTTCATTGTAATTATCAATCACCTCAACTTTATCAACCGCATCTGCAGGAATATTTTCAACGCCTAATTTAGTACCGCCACCAAAAAACTTTTTACCATCTACCAATAACTTGGTTACTTTTTTACCCTGTACTGTAACGCCTCCGTTTTTGTCAACCTCAACACCTGGTAGTTTTTTAAGTACATTTTTAAGCTTGCGCTCGCTACCATTTACAAACTTATCGGTATTATAAATAATGGTATCTTGTTTTACCGTTACGGGGAGTTCAATTATCACTTCATCTAACTGATTTTTGGCTTCTTTTAGCACAAAATCTTTTGTAGTGTTTGCAATTGGTGCTATCTCAAGCTCAACTTTTTCATAACCCAAATAACTTATACTTATGGTATATGCGTTGTTTTTAGTAAGCTCTAAACGGTAACGACCTTGCTCGTCTGTAATAGCAAAACTCATGTTTTTGGTAACATCTTTTGGTTTTGCTATAATATTGGTATATGATAACGGATTTTGCAAACTATCTTTTACAGTACCTTTAAATACCACAGTTTGCGCACTACAAATACTACTAGTGATAAAAACTAGTAACGAGAATATAATTCTTTTTAGCATTATTTTTTATCTTTTTCTTTCTATGTCCTTAAAGAAATTCCTACTCATTTCTTCATATTCTGCATTGGTCATTCGTTTTCCTTTTGTAGGTTTTTTTATAACAATTTTTTCTTTTGGGTTTATAACAATTTTTGTTGCTTTTATATTTATCCTGTTATCAGAAACCTCTAAAATCAACCCTGGTAAACCAAAATAATCAATCGGGCCAAAGCATACTGGTATGGTTGGTGTAAACCATGCTGCTATTTTTATAAGTGGTTTATCATCTCTTACTTTTTTAACTACAACCGCTTTAAAACATAAGTAATCACCTATCTTTTTTGTTTCTTGAGTTATTGTCCATTTAAATGGTAGCAAATCTACACGTAAAGGCTCATCATAATTAAGTTGTTTATAATAATCTTGTTTACTAGAATTTATATAAAATATATTACTCCCAGCAATCATCGATGCCAAGTTTAATCCTTTATTTTTATTGGCACCATTCTTCATCTTTTTTTCTGCTTGATATAACGATTCATTTTTAGAAAATGCTAAAATACCAGTAGCCTTTTCATTATTCATCAACATTTTTCTTATAGTTGAATGTGTTGATCTTGGTCTATTTCCTTTTTCTAATATCGAATCTACTTGTTGTTCTGTAAATGACTTAAATGAAACGGTATATAACACTTTACCTTGTAAAGTGTTTTGTGCTGATAGTATTGTTGTAAATACAATACATAAAAATAATAGGAAGTGTTTTTCATGTTTTTTATTATTCTCACTTTCAGAAATTACAATTCTTTTAAATTAAAAATTAATATTTTAGATTGATAAACTAAAATTATCTTCTTCCCATTCTACTATTTTCTCCTATCAATTTTAAATAATCTTTAAATTTTATTTCTTCTGAATATTTTATTTTTGGAAACATGATATCATCTCTTTTTTCAATTTTTGAGACTTTAAAATATGTAACACCATTAAAAGACCCTTCTAATACTAAACCCGGTAGACCATCTAACCCTTTTGGGCCATATGGAAATGGTAAATCAAAAGTAAACCAAACAAATGGTTTAAATTTCAATGTAATGTCTCGTCCGTGATCATATTCTTCCCATTCTGTTATAGCTTTAAAACAAGTATAACCCTTTATTACTTTCGTTTCTTTCGTTATTTTCCAATCATATTGTTGATTAGGATACATTATTTTAAATTGTTCACCTTGAAAATCCGTAATTTTATATTTACTCTTAGTGTTTTTGCAATAAATCACATCTGAAAAAACACCTCCAGATGCCATCATATATAGAAAATCTTCGTTCTCAGAGACTAAAATTTCTTTTCTTTTAAAAAAACTTTGACTTTGGCCAAATATCAATTCAAACTCAATTTTCTTTTGAATTTCAGCAATTTGTTTCATTGCTTTATTAAACTTTTTCTTTTTTACATTCTCTATATTATTATATTTATCAATTTTATATAAAACATAATACTTCATATCTTGACCATATATAACTTGGCAAAAAATCAATAATAAAAATATAATTATTCTCATATTATCTAAACTTATTTAGTTAACCTTAACACTAGAAGTGCTAAGGTTAATATTTTTAATGAAACGCTCCTGTTTCACAATAATTATTAGCTTTATTCCAAAGTCTATTATATGCTTCAGAGTTTTGACATCCGTAGTCTTCCACATAAGCAACCATAACTGATGATGCAAATTTTTCACATTCAGTTTCTCTTACTTCTTCAACACTTGAACTCGCATTCACTAAACCACTTGTAGCAAATACCATTGCTACCATTAAAATTACTTTTTTCATTTTTTAAAAATTTTAAGTTTGTTAATTAATTTTCACGGCTTCTTTATACAAAAGAAGCTTACCTATTGTCTTATTTTTACAAATAAGATATTTTAACGTTAAAAATTTAAAAAGAAAAATGCGCGCAATTTATAAACATCCTTCTTCTTTTTACTAGCTAGCAAATAATAAAAAGTGATCAACTATTTTATTATAGTTCAAAACTAAATCTTTGTAATTTAAAAAATGTTAACGTTTTAAGGGTTAACCCTGTTTTGAATTAGGGTTAACCCTAATTTTTTGTTAAAGAAATGTTAAAAAAACAACCTTAGCTACTTGTTATTAATGATTTATATTTTTCATTGAAAACTCAAAAAAAAAAAAATGCTCTTTTTAAATAAAACAAAAAAATTAAACATATTTAGTTTTTTTGTTTGTTTTTAAACTATAAAGCATAAAATAACACAGGTAAATTCATCATTAAAAGATTACAAGTTTATTTAAAAAATAAATTATTTATGGAGGAATTTATACAATTATATTACAAAAAGAATCAACATATTGTTCATTATATGCTTTTAATGAAACGGTTTAAAACACCTTACCTTGTAAAGTGTTTTGTGCTGATAATATCGTTGTGAATACTATACAATAGAATAATAGGAAGTGTTTTTTCATAGTTTTTTATATTAAAACCCAATACTTTTGGCTATTTCTTTTATTTTTTTTGAATATTCTTTTTCTGTTATAGGTACTCCTTTTGTTGGTTTTTTAATTCGTTTATCAGAAATTTCTTTAAATACAATTTCAGATGCTACAATACTTATTTTTCCTATTTCTACTTCTAAAATTAAACCTGGCAATCCGTTAAGATGTTTCGGTCCAAGACTTAAAGGTATATTAGGTGTAAACCATACTACCCTATTATTTTTAGAAATTGCCTTGTAACATACATAACCACCTATTATCTTATTTTCTTGCGTAATTTGCCATTGATTTGGTAAATATGTTACTAAAAAATCTTCATCATACTTGTTAACTGATTGTATAGTTTTATCTTTTTCATTGTAAAAAACACCATCACTACCACCAACAATTTCAAAAAAATTAATTTTTTCTCTTTCGCCTTCTTTATTAAACTTAACCTTTCTTTTATACAGTGATTTATCCTCTTTAAACACTAATTCAAACGCTGCTTTACCTTTAAAAAAAGAAGTTAGGTTCCCTTTTTTAATTATTTTTTTAAAGTTTACTTCTTTTTTTGAAACTACTTTATACAAAACAACACCACTGTTTTTTTGACTAAATAGTGGTATTGTAATGATGGCTATAAATAAAGTTAAGAGTGCTTTTTTAATCATAAGTAAAGGTTATTTCTTATCGATTTTAACTAGAAGGTTATTAAATTCTTCTTCCGTTATCAAATTTCCTTCTTTTGGTCTTTTTATTACAATTTCCTCCGTAGAATTAAGTTCTATTTTGGACGCTATATAATTTATAGGGCCAACACGAAGTGATAAAATTAAACCAGGTAAATTCCCATATCCTTTAGGGCCAAACATTAATGGTATTTTTGGACAATACCATGCTGTTATTTCGGGTAATTTTATTTTATTTTTTTGCTGCATACTTGTTTGATCTAATATCGCTTTATAACAAGTATAATCTCCAATTTTTTTGGTTGTTTGGATTAAAATCCACTTATCGTTAACCATACTTTTCACAATAAATTTTTCTCCAATAAATTCAACTTTCTTTAACCTTTCTTTGCTCTCTTTATTTAAATAAAACTCTTCAGACCCCCCTGTTATTAAAGCTGCATAAGTAAAAAAAACATCATTCTCCGAAACTAGAGATTTAACTATTTTATAAGATGACTCATTATTATTAAAAAGTAATTGATAACTAATTTTATCGCTACTTTTCTTTAGGCTATTTTTAAATTTATTTAAAACTGCTTGGTTTTTGGTTTTACCTATATCTTTATCATTAACGCTATATTTGTATAAAACCTTCCCTTTTACTGTATTTTGAGCACCAATATTTATACAGCTTAAAAAAAACATTATTAATGTTATAATACTATGTTTCATATTTAATTTTTTGATAACCATCAAGCATTATTATACTTGATGGTTATTTAATTAATCAGTATTTATCCAATATACTCTAACTCTTCTTCTCTTTCAAGACATGCTTCTTCAGCGGCAATCGCTGCAGTTATTCCTATATGAAGACTTCCTGTCATTCCATGTAAAAAATCACGTGTACGGTTATACACTCTATCAAATTCACTTAACTGTTCTAATTCCTCACATGCCTTTTTATTATCCTCACTCGAATTCGCATTCACTAAACCACTTGTAGCAAATACCATTGCTACCATTAAAATTACTTTTTTCATTTTTTAAAAATTTTAAGTTTGTTAATTAATTTTCACGGCTTCTTTATACAAAAGAAGCTTACCTATTGTCTTATTTTTACAAATAAGATATTTTAACGTTAAAAATTTAAAAAGAAAAATGCGCGCAATTTATAAACATCCTTCTTCTTTTTACTAGCTAGCAAATAATAAAAAGTGATCAACTATTTTATTATAGTTCAAAACTAAATCTTTGTAATTTAAAAAATGTTAACGTTTTAAGGGTTAACCCTATTTCGTATTAGGGTTAACCCTATTTTTTTGTTAACGAAATGTTAAAAAGAATGAACTTAACTACTCGTTTTTAAAGATTTAGATTTTTCATTAAAAACTCAAAAAAAAAATGTTCTTTTTAAATTAAATGCATAAATTAAACAAATTTATTTTTTTTGTGTTGTTTTATGTAATTATTATTGATTATTTTAAATACTTGCCTACAAAGAAGGTTCCGAAAGGTAAAATGGACAATAAGCAAACGATTCCAAATGTTTTACCGTTCCAGTTCAATTCGAATTTTAGCATAATTGCTATGATTATATAGGCAACAAATAGAATACCATGCGGCATTCCAAAAAGTTTTACAAAATAAGGATCATTTCCTAAAGCCTCTAAATACTTATAAGGCATGCCTAAAAACATTAATAATAAATAAGAAATTCCTTCTAATAAACTTACAATCTTAAATAGATTTATCATTTGTATATTTTAAAAATTGGTTAGTAGCGATACTGAAACATTGCGCCCCGGTGCAGAAACACCACTTGCAAACTCTTTGTAATGGGCGTCTAATAAATTAGTAAGCTGTGTTTGTATTGTTATGTTAGCGTTTACTGTGTACTTGGCAAATAAGCCAACGGTCATCCAACTTGGTGTACCATAATACTTATTAATATCTTGGGTAGCAGCCGAGTTAACAATTGGTGTTTGTTGTTGGTTATCTATTCCTTCGTCTAAATTATAATCAGCGATATCTTTTTTGGCGTTAAACACAAAATTAGCACCTCCTTCAAACTTATTATTAGCGTAATTTAATTCAAAACGACCAAATAATGGCGGAATTGAAGACATTGGTAAATTGGTGTCATACGCTTTACCTTTTGTGTAGGTTAAAAACCCCGAAGTGCTCCAATTATTAAATATTTTACCTTGATAACTCACCGTTGCACCTGTAATGTAAGCAGTACCTTTATTTACATTTGCTACAATATTACCTTCTTCACCATCGTAAGAAACAGTACTACTGCCGTTTAACTGAAAGTTTTCACGATAAATATAATTGTTTAACAACGTATAATACACATTGGCACCAACTCTAAATTTTCGGTTATTAAAATACTTCTGAAAACCTACTTCGGCATTGTAAGCATGCTCCGGTTTTAAGGTGATATTTGGCACAGTTACATCTCCGTTTTTTTCTCTTACTTTACCTACATCATCAATATTTGGCGATCTAAACCCTGATGATAATACTGCGTTTAACTGCAATGTTTTAACAGGTTTAAACACATAACCAATAGTAGCCGTAAGTGCTGTATTGTTTAAACTAATATCATTACTTGGTAGCTGTATAAATGTTTCATCAATCCATTTTGCATCTAGTAATGTATTTGTTAATCGAATACCTGTATTTAAGGTTGATTTTGGTGTAATATCTTGGCGGTAATCTAAATACATTGCAGAACTAAAATAGCTACTTCCGCCATCAGGATAACGAGATTGCACTGCAAAATCTGCATCAAAACCAACAATTTCACTATTATCAATTCTTAACGTTTTACCGTAAGAATTAGATTTAACATCGTTGTAAGCTGCCTCAAAACCATACCCTAAATTACGTTTTTTAGCTAACGGAACTGTAAAATCTCCATTTACACTAAAAACATTAACATTTTCTTCTCTGTAAGATCTTTCTAAACTTCCGAATTTTCTTTGAATACGACTTTCTTCAATATTCTGATAAGCAGCCGTAATCGTACCTTTATCTAACCATTTTTTATTCGGATTGATTTCTAATTGAGACGAAACTAACAACCTGTTTTGCGGACCGTATTGCCATTCTGCAAACTTTAAATCACCACTACCTTTAAGCTCACTTAATTTATCAAACCTTGGCACGTCTGATGATGTAGAATATTGAATGTTTACTTTTAAATCCGTCTTTTTTGATAATGGGATAAAAAATTTCTGTAAAAAATCAGTCTGACTAAAACCTGTATTTTTTTGCAAATTAACATCTTTGTTTGCTATTGGATTCTCTGCATAATTACCATTTAAATTATCAGAATAAAAAAACGTTTTTCCCCAATCATCAAAACCATGAGAACGATTTTTACCCATTTTTAAATCACCAAAATTACTATGTGTTATGCTCGTAAGCGATGCCCATTTTTTAAATTGTAACTCTGCCGATACCGAATTGGTAACTTCATTATTTACCGAACTGTAACGTAAAAAACTACTTCCTTTTATTTTATTTTCTTCTGATAATTTTGGCGTTTTTGTATAATAATGAATCACCCCACCAAGTGCATCAGAACCATAAATAACAGACGACGGCCCAAAAACAACTTCGGTTCTATCTAATAAAGTAGGGTTTACAGTTATAGAACTTTGTAAATGCCCTTTTCTATAAATTGCATTGTTCATTCTAACACCATCAACAACCAATAAAACACGGTTACTCTCCATACCTCTTAAAACAGGACTTCCGCCACCAAATTGTGATTTCTGAACTTTTATCCCCGGAATTGTGGCTAATAAATCTGCTGATGTTTGCGGTGATACTTTTTGAATATCTTTTAAAGAAACCACTGCTATTTGCTCTGCAATACGGTTTGCTTTTTCTTTATTTTTAAATACCGATACAACTATTTCATCTAATTGCTCTGATTGTTTTGATAAGAAAACTTGGTAATTATTTTGTTTTAGAACAGATTTTTTTTCTTGAAATTTCGCATAAGATACATGTGAAAAAATAAGAATTTCATTGTCTTTAAACTTCGCAACATCTACAACTCCGTTAATGTTACTAATTGCTGATATTGTTTTGTTTTTATTAAAAACAGCAACTTCATCAATTGTTTTACCAGTTTCAGCATCAATTATGGTAAGTTTTTGCGAAAAAATAGTGGTAATTGTCAGTAAAAAAAATAGGGTAATAGCTTGCTTCATCTGTTAACTAAACACGGTTTCTAAAATATTTAATGATCTTGGCTCTTTAAAACCCTCCAAATGTAATTCAAAATATCGAACTATAATTCTGAGAATTATTTGCCTTTCGTTTTTATTGTACGAAATTCTATGTATGCTATCAAAGTTTATGCCCAAAAGCCTTTTAAAAAGAATTAATTCGTTGCCTGTTATTACTAGTTTTTCGTATGATGCATCCGTAAATCTTCCATCTAGTAAATTAAAGGTCATTTTATTGGGTTCTGAAACGTCTGGATAAAAGCCTAAAAACCGGGATAAATTCAATAAAAAGAGTAAATGAAAATTAGCAATCGCATCATGAGTATCTAACCAAATTAAGCTTGTTTCGATAAACTCATATAACACTTCATTTTTTTCTTCCTCTTTAATAATAGTAGAAAGTATTTCTGATAAAAACAATACGATTGACTGCTTTATTACCGAAGTATAAATACTCTCATAAGCATTAATAACCTGGGCTTCTCTTATAGAATTTAAAGAATTTTTATTATTGTGATTTGCTTCAATTATTAATTGTGTTAATGGCTGAAAATAGGCTTTTTTTAATTTTCCTTTTCTCGATTTTAACACACCTCTTATCATGTAAGATCGAATACCATCTTCTAACGTAAAACACTTAACAATTAAACTTGTATCACTGTACTTAATAGCACTAATAACAATTGCTTTTGTTGTAATTAACGCCATTAAATTAAAGTTTTTTATAATTAATAGCATCAAAGATATTTAATAATAACTACAAAAATGATACATTCGTACAAATTTGATTCAACTTCTTATGACTTTTGAAATAGAACGAAAATTCTTAGTAATTTCTGATCAATACAAACAAGTAGCTTCTAAAAAAAGTTATATAAAACAAGGCTTCTTAAATTCTAAAAAAGAACGCGTAGTAAGAGTTCGTATAAAAGATGATATCGGTTTTTTAACCATTAAAGGTGCTTCTAACAAAAGCGGAACTACCCGATTTGAATGGGAAAAAGAAATAGATTTAAAGGAAGCACAAGATTTATTTAATTTATGCGAAGAAGGAATTATAGAAAAATACCGTTATTTAGTAAAAGAAAACAATCATATATATGAAGTTGATGATTTTTTAGGGGATAACAAAGGCTTAGTTGTAGCCGAAATAGAATTAGAAAATGAAAACGAACAGTTTTCTAAACCAAATTGGTTAGGTAAAGAAGTAACCGGAACTGTTAAATATTACAATTCGAACTTAAGTAAACTTCCATTTTCTAAATGGTAAAAACTATATGTATTTATAAATTGCCCAAAAATGACTAAAGCTTCCTAAAAGTACAAAAACGTGAAAAATAGCGTGATTGTATGGCACTTTTTTAATTGAATATAAGATTGCGCCAATTGTATAAAAAACACCTCCAGCTATTAAATAAAACAATCCGTCGTGCGACAAATTATTCATTAAAGGTTTTATTAAAAAAACAACTTGCCATCCCATTATTAAATACAAAGCCGTTGATAATTTATCGAACCTACCTGTAAAAAACAACTTTAATATAACTCCTGTCAGTGCAAACAACCAAACAAAAATAAACATATACCAACCCGTTTGCCCTGGTAAAACTACTAAACAAAACGGCGTGTAACTTCCTGCTATTAAAACATAAATAGCTGCATGATCAAAAATATTAAGTTTTCGACGAATTTTAGGACTTTTGGCAGCGTGATAAAAAGTAGATGCAGCATATAAGATGATTAAGCTTAATGCGTAAATAACAAAACTAATTGTTTGCCAAAACTCTTGGTATTCTAGTGATTTTAAAACTAAAAAAGGTAAAACTATAATCGCAAGCAATAGCCCAAAACCATGGGTTAACACATTTAGTCTTTCTTCAGTATTACTATAAAGGTGATTTAAATTCTCGCTCATTGTTTGGTCGGTTTGTGTCTTTCATATACAACTCATCATTTATTAATTCATTATATAATAAATTAAAAGATTGTTGTTTTAAAGCATCCTTATCTTCGATTGTTAATCCCTTTGTCTCAATAAATTTTAACTGTTTTGCTCTAAAAATACCTGGGCGTCCTTTAAAGAAATCCCAAGAAAAAAAACGTTTTGCATCAAAATATAATTGTGGTACAATTGGCATTTGGTATTGTATAGATAAACTAAAGGCTCCGTTATTAAAAGGTGCTAAAACAACGTTTTCTGTAGGCACTAATCCTTCAGGAAATATGGCAATACTTAACCCCTTATCTAATCGTTTTTTTATACGAGCATACACCTTTTTTCTACTTGCAGGATCTTTTCTATCAACCATAACAACCGCTTTTTTATAAAAAAAACCAAACAGCGGTAATTTCACCAATTCCTTTTTTCCAACAAATAAAATTGGATTTTTGCTTGATGCAATCATTATCCAAGGATCTAGTAATGAAGCATGATTTGCTATAAAAACATAACTTTTTTCACGTTCTAATTTCTGTTCTCTATCAAATCTTAATATGAAACCCATTCCGTAAATTAAAAAATACGCCCATCCTCTCATTAATTTCCAAAAGGTATCGTAATATTTTTCATCAGATAGCAATACCAGTATAAAAGGAGACATTACAATTACCGAAACTATTATTAACAAGTAAAACCAAATTCGCCAAATTAAGCGAAGGGGAAAAAATAGGTATTTCATAACTGCGAATGTAGTAATTTCTTTTGTTTGAACAATTTTAAGCTTATTTTTGCTACCTATCAAGTAGTCGTAAGCATTGCTTACATAATTTTTTCAAAACAGACATATGTCAAGAATTTTAACAGGAGTACAAAGTACAGGAACTCCGCATTTAGGTAACTTATTAGGAGCAATTTTACCTGCCATTGAAATGGCTAATGACTCTAAAAATGAAGCTTTTATCTTTATTGCAGATATGCACTCTTTAACACAAATTAAAGATGGTAACGAATTAAGGGAAAACACCTATAGCGTTGCTGCTACTTGGCTTGCATGTGGAATTGACATTAACAAAACTGTTTTTTATCGCCAAAGTGATATTCCTCAAGTAGCAGAATTATCTTGGTATTTAAGCTGTTATTTTCCGTACCAACGTTTAACATTAGCACATGGTTTTAAAGATAAAGCCGATCGTTTAGCTGATGTTAACAGTGGTTTATTTACCTACCCTATGTTAATGGCAGCCGATATTTTATTATACGATGCAGAAATTGTTCCGGTTGGTAAAGACCAATTACAGCACTTAGAAATGGCTCGTGATGTAGCAAGTAGATTAAATAATGTAGTAGGAGAAACGTTAACTTTACCACAAGCTAAGATTAGCGAAAACACTAAATTGGTTCCGGGAACCGATGGTGAAAAAATGAGTAAATCTAGAAATAATTTTATCAATATTTTCTTACCTGATAAAAAACTACGCAAGCAAATTATGGGAATTCAAACAGATAGCAAAGCGCTAGAAGATCCTAAAAACCCAGATACCGATAATGTTTTTGCACTTTATAAATTACTAGCTTCAGATGCTCAAATTACTGAAATGCGTGCGAACTACGAAGGCGGAAATTATGGTTACGGTCATGCAAAACAAGCTTTATACGAACTAATTATCGATAAATTTGCTGATGTTCGTGCTAAGTATAATCATTATATGGAGAATCGTAATGAAATTGACGAAGCACTTGCTGTTGGAGCCGAAAAAGCGCGTACGGTTGCTACAGATGTACTACAAAGAGTTCGTGAAAAAGTAGGATACTAATCTTAAAATTTAAAAATAAGATGAAAAATTTACTTTTTTTATTTTTATTCGTAATAATAGCCTGCTCACAACCAAAAGAAAAAACGTTTATAGCCGATGTTTCCTGCGGCCAATGTAAGCTTGGTTTAGAAAGTCAAAACGGATGTGATTTAGCTATTAAAATTGATGGCAATGCCTATTTTGTTGATGGTGCTCATATTGATGATTTTGGTGATGCGCACGACAAAAAAATTGGTTTTTGTAATGTTATTAGAAAAGTAGCAATAACTGGTAAATTAAAAAATGATAGATTTAAAGCTACCGCCCTTAAAATAGTTGAGTAGTTTTCATAAATAATTAGCACAAAAAAATCCGAAGTAAATATTACTTCGGATTTTTTTTATGTTGACATACTACGCTTTTAAATTATGGTGCAGGATTCGGAATTAAATGATGAACCGCTTCTATTTCTGCTAAAATTTCTTCTGACAAATCAATATTAATAGAGTTGATATTCTCCTTTAACTGACTCATTTTTGTAGCTCCTATAATATTACTTGTTACAAATGGTAATTGATTTATGTATGCTAATGACAACTCGGCCAATGATAAGCCATGCTTCTCTGCTATTTTTAAATATTCTCTAACAGCTTTTAAAGAAGCCTCACTCGTATAACGAGCTATAAATCTCGGAAACAAAGTTCCTCTTGCTCCTTCGGGTGTTTTACCATCTAAATATTTACCTGATAAAACACCTTGTGCTAAAGGTGAATATGCTAACAAACCAATGTTTTCTCTCATAGAAACTTCGCTCATTCCTACCTCATAACCTCTATGAATTAAAGAATATGAGTTCTGAATCGTACTCATTCTTGGTAAATTATGTTGCTCAGAAGTTTGCAAATACTTCATTGTTCCCCAAGGCGTTTCGTTCGATAAACCAATATGCTTTATCTTTCCTTGTTGTACTAAAGCATTCATTGTTTCTAAAATCTCTAAATGATTTTCAGCCTCTTTGGTTGCTGTTTTATACGGATAATCACGAACACCAAAACAATTTACACCACGAGAAGGCCAGTGAAACTGATATAAATCGATATAATCGGTTTGTAGGCGTTTTAAACTACCTTCAACCGCATCAATAATATTTTGTTTTGTAAATCCGCCTTTACGAATATGTTTTGTATAATCGCCACCACCAGCAATTTTACTTGCCAATACTACTTTATCGCGATTTCCTGTTTTTTTAAACCAAGAGCCAATTATTTTCTCTGTTGCTCCGTAAGTTTCTGGTGTTGCCGGTACCGAATATAACTCGGCTGTATCCCAAAAATTTACGCCTTGTTCTAAAGCATAATCCATTTGTTCGTGTCCGTCAGCTTCAGTATTCTGATTTCCCCAAGTCATGGTTCCTAAACAAATTTTAGAAACTTTTATATCGGTATTTGGTAGTTTTGTGTATTTCATTGTAAGAATATAAAAATGAACTATAATGTAGCAATGAAACAATAAATTGACTCATAGTTACATTATTAAAATTATTTAATTAATAACCGCTTCGATACCTGGTAATGTTTTTCCTTCTAGCATTTCTAACATTGCTCCTCCTCCGGTAGAAACATAGCTTACTTTATCACCAAAGCCAAATTGTTTTACTGCTGCCACAGAATCTCCGCCTCCTACTAAAGAGAATGCGCCATTTTCAGTTGCTTTTGCAATAGCATTTCCTAATTCGATGGTTCCTTTTGAGAATTTTTCTAATTCAAAAACTCCTAAAGGTCCGTTCCATAAAATAGTTTTTGACTTTGCTATTACTGCTGCAAATTTTTCTGATGTTTTTGGTCCGCAATCAAGCCCCATCCATCCATCAGGAATTTTAGTTGTATCAACTATTTGTGTGTTTGCATCATTAGAAAAAGCATCTGCAATAACAGCATCTACAGGTAAATGTATTTCTGTGTTTTGTTCTTTTGCTAATTTTAAAATTGACAGCGCTAACTCTAATTTATCATCTTCTACTAACGAATTTCCTATCGTTCCGCCTAACGCTTTAATAAAAGTAAAGGTCATTCCTCCACCAACAATAATATGATCTACTTTTTCAATAATATTTTCTATCACTCCAATTTTAGACGATACTTTTGCACCTCCTAAAATTGCGGTTACTGGTTTTTCTGAATTATTTAAAACCTTATCGATACTTTCAATTTCGGTTGCCAGTAATTTACCAAAACATTTATTTTTAGCAAAAAATTGTGCAATTACTGCTGTAGAAGCGTGTGCTCTGTGCGCAGTACCAAAAGCATCGTTTACATAAACATCTCCTAATTTTGATAATTTTTCAGCAAAAACTACATCTCCTTTTTTCTCTTCTTCATAAAAACGTAAATTTTCTAATAATAAAATCTCTCCGCTTTTTAAATTTGCAACCGCTTCGCTAACTTTATCACCAATACAATCATCTACAAACTTAACCTGAACTCCTATAACTTCTGTAACTTTAGCTACAATATGACGCAATGAAAATTGATCTTCTTTTCCTTTCGGACGACCTAAATGCGACATTAACACACAACTTCCATCATCTTCTAGAACTTTTAATATTGTTGACTTTGCTGCTTGTATTCTTGTAGCATCCGTAACCTCAAAATCATCATTTAAAGGCACATTAAAATCTACTCGTATTAATGCTTTTTTATTTTCGAAATTAAAATCGTTGAGTGTTTTCATATATTTTGTTAAAAAGTATCTTCTTTTATGTTGCACACAAAAATAAATATTTAAATCTGATTCGTTTGTACTATTTACATAATCAAACTTATATATTTGTTAAAGTTTATTATTTAAAATGAAAACAACTTCAATAAAAGTAACTTCAGAAAAACTAAACTTGCAAGAATGCTATGATTTTGTAGCTGATGCTTCCTGTGGCGGAATAGCTGTATTTGTTGGCACCGTAAGAGATGCTACTCAAAATAAAAGTGTTACTCAATTAGATTTCTCGACCTACAAACCAATGGCAATTAAAGAAATGCAAAAAATTGCTGAATTGGCTTTAGAAAAATTCCCTATAAAAAAAATAGCAATTCATCATGCTGAAGGTTTACTACAAATAAAAGATGTTCCTGTAATTATTACGGTTTCTTCTCCGCACAGAAAAGCGGCTTTTGATGCTTGCCAATTTGCAATTGATACTTTAAAAGAAACAGTACCTATTTGGAAAAAAGAATATTTTGAAGATGGTGAAGTTTGGGTAAATGCCCATCCTTAAAAAATCATTACGATTATTTACAGTTTTATGCTTCAATAAGTTTATATCTTCGGAATGTTAATATGTTTCTGGGGGGAGACATATTGATAATTTACAACAGGGTGTAAAAAGGATAAAAATTAAATTTTTATCCTTTTATTATCATAATAGAAGTCGTTTCGTTTTAATACGGCAAATCTACTGGCTCAATAAAATCAATTTTAGGATTGTAAATTTCCTTTAAAAACATCTTTATTTCATCCATAAAATCATTTAATTTTTCTTCTGTTACTTCGTTATCTGGAGTACGGTAATTAGATGAGAAATTCATTTTTAAAAATCCACTTTTTAAATTTTTAAATGAAATAATACCTGCTTCTAAATTATTAGAGAAATCAAATTTATTGTTTTGAGTATACAAAAAAGCATACAGCATAACCTGAATTGCTTTATGATGTTTTAAATCTCTAATGTTTTCAAAATCTACCACTTTTAGTTTATTGGCATCTACCATTCCGGTTTTATAATCTATAATTCTTACAACACCATTTAGTTCATCAATTCTATCAACTTGCCCGTGAATTTTTATAGGAAAATCAATTCCATCAACTGTAATTTCAGCAGCCAAATTTTGTTCTGTTCCTATTATTTTTAATTGATTATTTTCATCTTTTAATAACTGTTTTTCATTTGCTAAAAAATTTTCTACAAATCGGTTGGCTACTTCAAAAACTAGCCTATTTTTACCTGTAGCAATGTCTCCGTTTTTAAAATGTTCTGAGAAATAAAAAGTAACCAGTTCTTTTGTTTTCTGTTGCATATCACTAATATCATCAACAGATAAAAACTCACCTATAAACGGCTTATATAAAGCCTCTAAAGTATCGTGAACCACAGTTCCCATAGTATTTGCGGCAACGGTTTCCTCTACATTTTCGAACTCATTAATTTTTAAAACTTTCTGTTTATAGAAAGCAATAGGGTTATATAAATAATTGGTTAATGCTGATGGTGAAATTCCTTTTTTAGCCAACTCTTGTAAGCGTTCTAAAACTTTTTCATCTTTTTGAATCTCTTTTAATTTTGTAGCCGATGTTACCACTTTCGGACTAATTATCTTCTCAGTAATGTCATCTCGCATCATTTCTAATTGCGTAACAAAACGGCTTTTTTCTCCGCTTCCAAAAACATCGTGTTCTGTATTATATAAGATAAAAATGTTTTTTGCTCTTTGCAATAATCTAAAAAAATGATATGAAAAAAGTGCATCTTTTTCTTTATAAGTGGGTAAACCAAATGCTATTTTAACATCAAAAGGAATAAAAGTATTTTGCTGACTACTTGCTGGTAAAACACCTTCGTTTACCGATGTAATAATTACATTCTCAAAATCTAACATTCGTGTTTCTAAAACACCCATTAATTGCAATCCTTGCAACGGTTCTCCTTGAAAAGATAAACTTTCTGATTGTATCAATTGCCTAAAAAACTGATGCAATGTTTTTAGATTTTGCACATAATTAAACTCAATATGTAAGTTTTGTAATTGTGTAAATGCCGTGTAAAAACGGAATAAATATTCCTTTTCTAAATCGTTGGTTTTGTCTTTTAAAACATTAATTAACTTTAGTATTCTTGATAAAAATTCTGCTATTGTAGAAAACGGATTAAAAATCAAACAAACAACTTCTTTAATTTCCTTGTCTAAAGGAGCAAGGAACTCAGCAATTTTTGTTTGATTGATAAAAGTAGTATTCTCTTTAACAATCGTTGCCGAAATAATATCTGCAACATTTGTTTCAGCATCAATTTGTAATAATTTATAAATCGATGCATCTTTTACAAACCGAACAACATCTTTATGATAAAACTGTTTATCTTTTTGTTTTTGCAGTTTTTCTTGATTGTTAAACAACTGAAAAATAGCAAAAATTAAACTCGTTGTAGGAATATCTTTTAGCGGATATCCCATGGTTATATTTATTGCTTCTACACTTTTAGGTAATGAATTTAAGGTTATTGGTAACAATGTTTCATCGGCCAATACCAAGGCTGTATTATTGTGATTTGGTAATTTTGATAAAATTTCTCCCGCATGTTTTATTTGCGTAATATTTTTTGAAGCCCCAATTACCTGAATGTTTTTAGGCTCTGAAAAATAATCCTTTATTGTTTCAATCGAATTTTTCTCGTAGTATTTCCATTGTTTTTTATACTTTCTAAGAAAACTACCTGCTTGATGATTTCTTTCGTAAAACGTTTTATCAATATCCCAATAAACCTCACTATTTCCTGCAGATAAAAACTCTTGAAACAAAAATTCTTCTGCTGTATTTAAAGCATTAAATCCGATGAAAAAATATTTTTTATTTTGATTTTTACTAATAAAATTTTCAACATTCTTAGTTGCTTCACGGTATAAAACTCCTTGATATCCTATTTTATTTGAAATCAAAAATTGATAAAAAACAGCATAAAATTCTTCTAATTTCTCCATAAAAGAGAAATGATCTTTCATTAGTTCCGTTTCCTTAAACTCGCCTTTTACAGACCATTTTTGCAAACGATGAATATCTCGTAAATACACAAAAATATCCTTTGGTTTTATTAGGTGTTGGTCAATTTCATTAAAATCTTGTAAAACAGTAAAAGCCCAGGTTGAGAAAACATCAAACGTATCAGGATTTTCTTCAATATCTTTATAAATAGTATAAAAATGAAATAGCAGTTGTACTGAATCCGCTTTATTAATTTCAGAAATTTCTTCAACAAAATCGCCAATATTTAAAATTTGAGGTAAAAAACCTGCTAAAATTTTATTTTTAAATGTTTGTTTTACAAACACTCCTGCTCTTTGCGATGGTAATACAAACACTACATTTTCAAACGATTTGGTAGTTTGTAAAATAGTATCTAAAGTTTCTGAAATAAAAGAATTCATAGCGGTTTTTTAATCAAACCAAAGTACAATATTTATCTTATTTTTGAGGGTATAAATAACTTCATTTCTTTACTAATGAATGCAACAAACAAACTTAAAACTGCACTTATTCAGGCTGATTTAATTTGGGGAAATCCAACTGAAAACAGAAATCATTTTGAAGAAAAAATAAACAAGCTTCCTTTAGATATCGACTTAATTATTCTGCCCGAAATGTTTACCACTGGTTTTTCAATGAATGCCCATAACTTAGCTGAAACCATGACTGGTAATACTATTATTTGGATGCAAGATGTAGCTAACAAAAAACAAGCGGCAATTGTAGGAAGTGTTATTATTAAAGAACCGTGTTTAAAGAGTGATAAAGAAAACAATTATTACAATAGATTACTTTTTGTGCACCCTTCAGGTAAAGTTGATTTTTATGACAAAAAACATTTATTTACGTTAGCGGGAGAAGATAAAATGTATTCTGCTGGTAAAAATGCAACTATAATAGATTATAAAGGGTGGAAGATTTACCCTTTAATTTGTTATGATTTACGCTTTCCTGTGTGGGCAAGAAACTCGTTTAATTACGACTTATTATTATATGTAGCTAATTGGCCTATACAAAGAATTGAAGCTTGGGATACACTCTTAAAAGCCCGCGCTATAGAAAACATGAGCTACACCATTGGTGTAAATAGAATTGGTACTGATCCTAACGGTTATGAATACAACGGTAATTCTGCGGCATATGATATGTTAGGAAAGTGTATAATTAAAAATACAGCAAAAGAAATTTCTTTAATTATTGATTTAGACAAAGGAATGCAGTGTAAAACTCGCAGTAAGTTTCGTTTTTTAGATGATAAAGACAAATTTACTATTCAATAAAAAAGCAACCCTATAGGTTGCTTTTTTATTATGCCGGAATCATCCATTTAAAATTAAATTTGGTATCAGGAACCACAATACGCTCTGTAATACGATACATTCTATCTGGTAATTTCATTAAGTAATCACGTGCTTTTTCAGCCTCTGGAGTTAAACCTGTAATCTTGTCTATCTCCCAAGTTGTATTTAGTTTTTTAAGAATATCAATATAATCAAAACCTGTATAAACACCTATTCTTTGTGCCACAGTAGAGAAATCATTAAACAAATCTCCTTTTGCGCCAAAAGACTCTCTTAAGTGCATTGCAGGCATTACTATTTTATGTTTCATCATATACTGAAACGCTAACATCATTTCACTCGGATCTATCTTAAAGATCTCTTTTACAAAATGTGTGTATGCCTGATGATGGCGCATTTCGTCTCCTGCAATAATTCGAGACATTTTAGCCAACGCTTTGTGCCCTTTTTTCTTTGCAATTTTTGCTACATTGATATGGGAAACATATGTTGCTAGTTCTTGAAAACTAGTATAAATAAAGTTCTTATATGGATCACTTGCGGTACCAATATCAAAACCATCGGTAATTAAATGTTGTGTAGTAATTTCTACTTCACGCATATTTACTCGACCTGAAAGGTATAAGTACTTGTTTAAAGTATCTCCATGACGGTTTTCTTCAGCCGTCCAAGCACGTATCCATTTTGCCCAACCATTATCTGGATGTTGTGTAATTCCGTCTAAATCTAATAACCAAGACTCATAAGTTGGTAGTGCTTCTTCGGTAATTGTATCACCAACTAAAACTACCCAAAAATCATCATCTAATTCTTT
>CAXHZZ010000002.1:0-73371 GCA_964021635.1 uncultured Tenacibaculum sp. | reverse complement strand
CCTTTTTTAAAAGTATTCTTTTTAACGCTGTATTCTAAATACTTAACCCTAAAATTAATCTTAAAAACACACTTCGCGTGAGGGATTGAACGATTTGTTTGAACTCTTTTTATCTTTTTTGATGAAAAAGCGAGTAGTGAAAGCCCGACAATTTTACAAAAATTGACACGCCATAAACTTTATTTGAATTCATAGCGTAATTAAAAAACTAATTTTTGTTTTTGTTTTTTCTTGCTCTTATTTTTCGTTGTTTAGCAAACATCTTCTTGTATACCTCTAAATTTACAACACCTCTACCTTTGGATACTATTGATAAATAATCTTTTTTTAATTTTGGTTCTTGATATTCTAACTTTTCTTCGATAAAAGCACGTTGTAAGACATCTTCTATTAAAAAATCTTCATTTTCTTTTTCTGGTAGATATTCTGATTTTAAAGATAACTTAAACATATTGGCTGTTGCATTATACCAAAAAGCTTTCCAACCGCTTCGTAATTCTTTTACATTATTAAATGCTGTTTTACCAGATTGACGGTGTATTAGTTTTAATAAAATTCTACCTTCTGTTCTCGTTAATTTTTTAAGCGGTTTTGTTAATTCTTCTTCTAAATATTTTTGTGTTTTTTTTACAAATCTTCTTTTTTTTCTTTTTGATTTTATTTGTGCTAAATGAGCATCTACACTATCTATTTTTTTTACTGCCAATACTGCATATGGATAAGCTTTAAAAACTTTACGACGAAACCAATAATAATAACGTGCATCTGACTTTTTACTATATTTATGTTTAGGTAGAATAGCGACTTCATTTAGCGTAATCATTAAACTATCTCCATCTTTAACTAAAAAATATTCGTTATTAAAATTTGGAAGTGTATCTTTTATTTGACCTACTGAAACAGTAGCAATCAACATTATATATATGTATAATAGCTTTTTCATGTTATTTAATTATCAAAAAGGATTCCAAATGTATTCCTTTCTTTTTTAAAACAAAAAACTCATGAAAATTTCATGAGTTTTTTGTTTTAAACCTTTAATTTATTACTCAGCCATTATAGCTTCTGCAACTTTTTTATAAGTTCCGTTTTCTAACTTTTCTCTTATTCCTGTAAATGCAACTATTGTTTCATCTACATCTTGTTGTGTGTGGCGTGCTGTTGGAATTAATCTTAAAATAATTAATCCCTTAGGAATTACAGGATATACTACGATTGAACAAAATACACCATGATTTTCTCGTAAATCTTGCACCATTGCCATTGCTTCTGGAATTTCTCCTTTTAAAAACACAGGTGTTATACATGTTTGCGTAGTACCTAAATCGAAACCTGCAGTACGTAAGCCAGATTGTAAAGAATTTGTAATTTTCCACAAATTCTCTTTTAACTCGGGCATTGTACGCATCATATCTAAACGTTTTAAAGCACCTTTTACCATTGGCATTGGTAATGATTTTGCAAACATTTGAGATCTCATATTGTACTGTAAGTACTGAACCACATCTTTGTCACCTGCGAAAAATGCTCCTATACCTGCCATAGATTTTGCAAATGTTGCAAAATACACATCAATACCATCCTGAACTCCTTGCTCAAAACCTGTTCCCTTACCTCCTTCTCCTAGTGTTCCGAAACCATGAGCATCGTCAACTAAAAGTCTGAAATTATATTTTTCTTTTAAAGCTACAATTTCTTTTAAACGCCCCTGCTCACCACGCATACCAAAAACACCTTCAGAAACTAATAGAATTCCTCCACCAGTTTTTTCAGCCATTCTTGTTGCTCTTTTTAAGTTTTTCTCACAACTTTCGATATCATTATGACGGTAAACAAAACGTTTACCAGAGTGCAAACGAACTCCGTCTATAATACATGCATGTGTATCCATGTCATATACAATAATATCATCTTTATTTACTAAAGCATCAATAGCAGAAACCATTCCTTGATATCCGAAGTTAACTAAATAAGCTGCTTCCTTATCAACAAAATCAGCACATTCTTGCTCTAACTGCTCATGATACTTTGTATGACCAGACATCATACGAGCACCCATTGGGTATGCTAATCCGTCTGTTGATGCTGATTCTCCATCTACTTTTAAAACTTCAGGATGATTTGCTAATCCTAAATAATCATTGATACTCCAAGTAATTACTTTTTTACCATTAAAAGACATTCTGTTTGAAATTGGTCCTTCTAACTTAGGAAACACAAAATACCCTTCTGCTTTATCTGCCCATTTTCCTAAAGGCCCTTTATCTTCTTTAATTCTTTCAAATAAATCTTTTATCATTATTACTTTTGTAATTTTATATCTGGCGAAATTAACTCTTTTTAACAGATTTTCAAAATTGATATTTTCTTCATTCTATATTAATAAAAAGATCCCTTAACTAACATAACATCTTTTTATATAAAACTGTTAACTTAGCCTTTTATAGATTGATTCAATTCTTTAACAAAAGGTTGTTTATATACCCTTTGCCCTAGTGCTTTATAAATTGCATTTGCAACAGCACCACCTGCAGGTGGTAACCCTGGTTCTCCTAAACCTGTAGGCGATAATTGACTTTCAACAAAATGCACATCTACCTTAGGTGTTTCATTCATTCTTATTAATCGATAGGTATCAAAATTTTTGTTAGATGGTTTTCCTTTCTCAAAACTTAAATCACCATACATTGCGTGTCCTATTCCGTCAATTACACCACCTTGCACCTGATTTATTGCTCCTGTAGGGTTTACTACAATTCCGCAATCTACCGCTGCAACTACTTTTGTAACCACAGGCAACCCGTCTTTTAAAACAATTTCAGCAACTTCAGCAACATGAGTATTATGACTATAATATGCAGAAAAACCTTGAAAAACACCTTCTTTCGCTTTTCCCCAACCACCTTTCTCTGCTGCTAGCTTGATAGTATCTTCCATTCGTTTCCCTGAATATTCTATCTTTTTATCTTTTGTTTCTTTTACGTTTTGTAATAAATCGATTCGTAATTGCACAGCATCGATGTTTAACTCCGTTGCTAATTCATCAAAAAATGATTGTTCTGCAAAGGCTAAAAAATTAGTGTACGGTGCTCTCCAAGCTCCTGTAGTAATATCACTTTGATAATTCTTCGTAGAAACTTTATAGTTTGGAATACATCCCGCAGGGAAAAAGTGCGGAATTAATCCGTACATATTACTATTTACTCCTGCTTCTTTTAAATGATATCCTGTAATTTCATTGTCTTTTATTGATGCTGCTATTCGATATTTTATTGCTGGACGATAAACACCCGTAGTCATATCATCTTCTCTGGTCGATATAACTTTTACTGGTTTTTTAATTATATTAGAAATTTCGGCTGCTTCGTACACAAAATCACCGTATAAACGACGACCAAAACCGCCTCCCATTCTTGTCATTTGTACTTGAACTTCGGATAAATCTCTACCTAACATTTCTGCAACCACCATCGCAGCAAACTCTGGCGTTTGCACCGGACCTATTAAATCCACTTTTTCTGAAGTAACATTAGCGAAAAAATTCATTGGTTCTAAACAATTATGAGGTAAAAAAGGTGAATGATACGTTCTTTCAACTATTTTATCTGCTGCAGCAAATGCTTTTTCAATATCTCCATCTTCACGACGCACATCAAAATCTTTAGCGTCTAAGATATCATTTAGCATTTTATCATGAGCTTCAGTATTTTCTAATTCTTTATTGTTCGTTTTCCAGACAGCTTTTAGGGCATTTTTTCCTTTAATAGCCGCCCATGTATTTTCGGCAACGACTACCACTTTATCTGTTTCTGACATTTTAAAAGTCCAATTAGATTTACCTGAATCTAAAAAACTTCTAACTTTATCTCCAATAGTTATAACATCTATTACCCCTTTTACTTTTTTTGCTTCGGATACATTAAAAGAAGCTAATAATTGGCCAAATGCCGGCGGTCTTAATACTGTTGCGTATACCATTCCGGGAGCTTTATAATCTAAGCCAAACAAAGGTTTACCGGTTACTATTTTTTCTAAATCTACATTGGTTGCATTATTTCCTATGATGGTAAATTCAGAAGGTTTTTTTAATGTTACATTTTCAGGCACTTCTAAAACAGCTGCTTCTTTTACAACATCTCCGTACCCTAAAGTTTCTCCTTTTGCATTGGTAATAACCCCTTTTGATGCTTTACATGTTGCTGTATCCACACCCCATTTTACGGCAGCTGCATTTACTAACATTTGTTTTGTGGTAGCTCCTGTTTGTCTTAAAGCATCCCAACCAAAACGTATTGACTGACTTCCTCCTGCTAACTGACGTTGATAATTTTTAGTATCTAAAGGAGCTTGTGCTACGTGTACTTTATCCCAATCGATATCTAACTCTTCTGCGATAATCATTGGCATTGATGTTTTTACTCCCTGTCCTATTTCGGGATTTGGAGAATAAATCGTTGCATAACCTTCTTCAGAAATTTTAATAAAAGCGTTAAAATCGTTATAATTTAAGTTTTCTATATCTATTGATGGAGTTACATTTGGTTTACACGCTGTAAAAAGATTAAAACCAATTATAATTCCGCCACTCGCTAAAGCTGATGTTCTTAAAAAATTTCTTCTACTAAACTTGTAATTGTTTTCTTGTTGACTCATAGTTTATTTTTTAAGACATTTTTTTAGCAGCAATTGCTACAGCTTTTTCAATTCTATTATAGGATGCACATCTACACAAATTACCATGCATTGCTTCGCGAATTTCTTTTGTTGAAGGAGTTGGATTGTCCTTTAAAAACGAAGCGGCAGTCATTATTTGCCCTGCTTGACAATATCCGCATTGCGGAACATCAACTTCTTTCCAAGCTTCTTGCAACGGGTGATCTGCATTTTCTGATAAACCTTCAATTGTTGTAATTTCTTCTTTATCTAACATCGACATTTTTAACTGACAACTTCTCATTGCTGTTCCGTCTAAATGCACTGTACAGGCACCACATTGTGCAATTCCACAACCAAATTTGGTACCAACCATATCTAACTCATCTCGTAAAACCCATAATAAAGGTGTATCATCTTCCGCTGAAAAAGAGCGTGATTTTCCGTTAATTTTTAAAGTATAATTTGGCATATTGATTGTTTTAATTTTTACTGGAATAAGTTACGTAAAAAAATCATAACTTATATTTTTAAAAGATTTTTGTTCTATATAGCTTAGAATGTAGTTTTTAATTATAGGAACTTTATAACTTCTCTAACTCTAAACGATAATCGTATTGTAAATCTTCATGTAGTGTCGTTATTAATTTTTCTATCAACTTTATTTGCGTCGTTAATATATTTTGCAAACGTGGACTACTTTTTATGGAAGGCTTAAAGTTTTTAAGTTTTACACAGAAATATAGGAGTAATTCGACTTCTGTTTCTTTTTTCTTTGAAAAACGAATGTATTTTTTAGTGCTTGTTAATATTTTACGAGCACTTTTTCTGATAAAAAAATAACTTTTAGTATTAATACCTTCAAATAATACATCTATTTCATTTTTTACACCCAAAATATATCTTTCTTCATCATGAGATTCAAATAACAGGTAAGTAAGTAGTTCTTTATTTTCTTTTTTGAATCGAGCTAATTTTAAACACAGCTCTAACAATTCGTTAGAGTTTTTATGTTTTAATTCATCTTTTAATGCCTTTACTGTAGCTGTTTCCATACTATAATTTAAAAATTAAATATAACTAAAAAACCTCATAGACTTAATATCTATGAGGTTTTGATTTATTTTTTTATCGACTTATTGTATACTCGGAATGTTAACTAATTCATTCACATCAACATCATAATCTACTCCATCAACTTTAAATCCGAATAACTTAAAGAATTCTTTACTATATCCTTCTAAATCTCCTATTTCTGCTAGATTTTCAGTAGTTGCTTTTTCCCATAATTCTGCAATTTCTGCTTGTACATCTTCACGCATTTCCCAGTCATCAACTCTAATTCTTCCTTTAGCATCTAAATTTAAATCACCTCCAAACAAACGTTCGCTATACAAACGTTGAATTTGCTCGATGCATCCTTCATGAATTCCTTTTTTCTTCATCACTTTAAATAATAAAGAAATATATAACGGAATTACCGGAATTGCAGAACTAGCCTGCGTTACCAAAGCTTTATTTACAGAAACATATGCTTTTCCGTTTAATGATTTTAAATCATCTGTAATTTTAAAAGCTGTTGCTTCTAAATCGTCTTTGGCGGCACCAATTGTTCCGTTTCTGTATACTGGTTTTGTTACCTCTGGGCCAATGTAAGAATAAGCAACAGTTGTAGCTCCTTCTGCTAATAAGTTCTCAGCTTGTAATGCGTCCATCCACATTTTCCAATCTTCACCTCCCATTACCGTTACTGTATTTTCAACATCTTCACCTTCGGCAGGATTTATAGATATTTCTGATACTTTTCCTGTATGAAAATCAACTGTTTTGTTTGCAAAAACTTCTCCGATTGGTTTTAAAACAGATTTAAAGCGTTTTCCTGATACAGGGTGCGTTCTTACTGGTGATGCTAAACTATAAATTACTAAATCAATTTGACCTAAATCCTCTTTGATTAAGTTTACAACTTGTTCTTTTATTTCGTTAGAAAAAGCATCTCCATTGATACTTTTTGCATACAAACCTGCTTTTGTTGCTTCTTTTTCGAAAGCTGCAGTATTGTAAAAACCTGGCGATCCTGGTCTTCCTTCTGTTGCTGGCTTATCAAAGAAAACTCCAATTGTTGCCGCGTCAGAACCAAAGGCACTTGAAATTCTTGATGCTAATCCGAAACCTGTTGATGCACCTATTACTAATACTTTTTTAGGGCCTTCTATTTTACCTTTCGATTGTACGTACGCTATTTGATCTTTTATGTTTTGCTCGCATCCTATTGGGTGAGATGTTAAACAAATAAACCCTCTAGTTCTTGGTGCTATTATCATTGTTGTTTGTTTTAAAATCTTTAATTTCTAATTGGCTATCTTTAATTCGTTGCCCAATCATCGTTAAAATTCTTTTATTAATATCGGTATTATTTTCTTTATAAAAGGCAAATTCACCAACGGTAAACTGACCTATAATTAAACCTAAAAACTGATTTTTTAAATTTATATTTTTTTTGGTGATATTGTTCACCGCTTTATTAAACTTCTCTTTTTCGACATTTAAAATATCTACTTTTTGATTGGTACAAAAGAAAACAAAAAATTGTAAAAGCAGTTCGTGTTGTAACTTTAAAATTGGCCGTATTGTTTTGTTCTGAAAATCTTCTACAGGAATTTCAGAGGATAAATTTAAAACCGGACGAATACTTATTTTGTTACTATCCATTTAAAAAATTAACTACATTTTTTTCTATACGCTCTAATACGTTTGTTGTATTTGCTTTTACAAATTTCTCTCCTGTAATTTGTTCGTACAACTCAATATATCTATTTGAAATCTCGATAACTTTTTCGTCAGACATTTCAGGTATTTGTTGTCCGTCTTTTCCTTGAAAATCATTTTCAATTAACCACTGACGCACAAATTCTTTTGACAATTGCTTTTGAGCCTCTCCTTTATCTTGTCTTTGTTGATATCCCTCAGCATAAAAATAACGAGAAGAATCTGGTGTATGAATTTCATCAATCAATACAATTTCACCTTCTTTTGTTTTTCCGAATTCATATTTAGTATCTACTAAAATCAATCCACGAGAAGCTGCAATTTCAGTTCCTTTTTGAAACAATGCTCTTGTGTATTTTTCTAAAACGATGTAATCCTCTTCTGAAACTACATTTTTCGATAAAATTTCTTCACGTGTAATATCTTCATCATGGTCACCATTATCAGCTTTTGTTGATGGTGTAATTATAGGAACAGGAAACATGTCGTTTTCTTTCATTCCTTCTGCCATAGCTACGCCACATAAAACTCTTTTACCTGCTTTATATTCGCGTGCCGCATGACCAGACATGTAACCTCGAATTACCATTTCTACCTTAAAAGGTTCACATAAATGACCAATTGCTACGTTTTCATCAGGGTTTGCATGTAACCAATTAGGAACGATATCCGCAGTATCATTCATCATTTTGGTGGCAATCTGATTTAAAATCTGACCTTTAAAAGGAATTTGACGTGGTAAAACTACATCGAAAGCAGATAATCTATCTGAAGCTATCATTACTAATAACTCATCATTTATATTATAAACCTCTCTTACTTTACCTTTATAAACCGACTTTTGTTTTGGGAACTGAAAATTGGTTTCGTTAATTGTATTCATTTTTTGTTTGTTGTGTTGTTGACGACAAAAATATGTTATTTATTCTTCTTTTTTATTTAACACCTCTTTTTAATTATCGAAATTATATTTCGTAAAAAAGACCTAAATAGTATATTTAAAGTAATTAGCACAACTAGGGTAATTAACTTCTGAATTGGTATTTTGTAAATAAGACATTATTGATTCTGCTGCCGAAAGATCTTGTACTTTATTCTCTTCAGGAAAATATTCATCGTGAACAGCAGGGATATAATCGTTTAAACCTACCGAAAGTATCGTATTATCGTTCATTAAATTACCATTAGAATCGCTAATTTCAATGCGATCTCTTACTTGCTCAATAGTAATTCCTGAATAATAAAAGCCGGATTTAGAACCTATTAAAAAGTCTTTTATTTGCTGAACACTCATATCGTATTTTACGGTTCCGTTATTAAAAGGCTCTATGGTATATATTTCTTCCTTTGTAATATTACCTTCATCTAAAGAACTTCTAACTCCGCCTGAGTTTTGAAAAGAAACATCTACATTCATGGCACTTTTAAGCGCATCTGCATAAAAACAACCTACTTTATGTTTTTCGTGATATATTAATGATTCACCAACTACTTCTTTTAATTCTGGTAAATCGTTAAAACCATCAATAATATCTTTTAAATTCTGATCATATTCTGTTACTTCATCAAGATTGATAAGTGTATATTTAATATTCGTAATTGCTTTATTTTTTACTGATATTTCAATTTTTCCTAAATTCTTTAAATAAGATCCTGATTGAAAAATTGGAATTCCGTTTTCAACTGTGTTTATTTCTTGATGAGAATGCCCACCTACAATTAAATCGAAATACGGATATTGTTCTGCTAATTGTACATCTCCTAACCCTTTATTTGCAGAGTGCCCTAAATGAGTTAATGCGATAAAAAGATCTGAATCTTCAGATTTCTTAACATCTTTATATTTACTTACAACAGCTTCTGGTCTTTGAAAAGCAAAGTTTTGAACTTTCCATGGATGCGTAGACGGAATTGTACCGTTGTCTTTTCCGTTTGTTTCTACCAAACCTAAAAACGTAATTTTTAAACCATCTTTTAAAACCGTATAATATTCGTTTGGTTGCGGCACATTGGTTTCTAACATATCAACATTTGCGCAAACCCACTTAAAGTTAGATTGATCTATTCTATCTTTCAACGTTTCTTCACCGTAATCGAATTCGTGATTTCCTAAAACTGAAATATCAAATCCTACTCTATTCATAACATCAATCATCGGGTATCCTTGATTGTCTGTATAATTATCAACCACCGGGCTTCCAGAAAACATATCGCCACTACACGCTACAACTACGCTGTTATTTTCTTTTTCTTTATCAATTATATATTTAATTTTAGCAAAATTGTCTAGTCGGGCATGCTGATCATTTACAAAGAAAAGTGTTATGTTTTTTTCTGTATTTTCATCTACATTATTATTATCTGTCTTTGGTGAACATGAAAAAAGTATTAAAAGAGAAATTATATTAAGAAAAAACAAAGGCAATTTATTTTTCATTTTATTGGTAATTTTAATCGTTTTATTAATTTGATGTAGCTTTATTATATTTAAAATCTGGCCTATATTATTCAGTTTCTATACTTTTATACGCTTTAATGATACTTTTTATTAATCGGTGACGAACCACATCTTTATCATCTAAATACACCATTGCAATTCCTTTAATATCTTTTAAAGCTAATAATGATTCTTTTAAACCAGAAATTTGTTTACGAGGTAAATCTATTTGACCAGGATCTCCAGTAATAATAAATTTTGCATGCATTCCCATTCTTGTTAAAAACATTTTCATTTGGTTGTGCGTTGTATTCTGTGCTTCATCTAAAATAACAAAAGCATTGTCTAACGTACGACCACGCATAAATGCCAAAGGGGCAATTTGTATAATTCCTTTTTCTAAATGCGATTCTAATTTTTCATGCGGAATCATATCACGTAACGCATCGTATAAAGGTTGCATATACGGATCTAGTTTTTCTTTTAAATCACCCGGAAGAAAACCTAAATTCTCGCCAGATTCTACCGCTGGCCTTGTTAAAATTATTCGACGAACTTCTTTTTCTTTTAATGCTTTTACCGCTAATGCTACTGCTGTATATGTTTTCCCTGTACCTGCAGGTCCAACAGCAAATAGCATGTCGTTTTTCCCCATCAAATCAACCATTTTACGCTGATTTGTTGTTTGTGCTTTTATCAATTTACCATTAGCACCATGTACTAAAACACCCTCTATTTTTCCAGATTTTCGAATTTCTTCTTCTTTTCCTGTTGATGTTAAAACACGCTCGATACTGTTTTCATCTAACTTATTATACTTATTAAAGTATTTCATTAGCATCGTTACTCGTTTTTCTAACTCATCTAAAATTTCGGGCTCCCCATAAATCTTAAGCTTATTTCCTCTAGCCACAATTTTAACTTTCGGAAAATACTTTTTTAACTCAGCAATCGTACTATTTTGAGCGCCAAAAAATTCATTTGGGTCGATTTCTGTAATTTCAATGATACGTTCGTTCAATTGATAAAAGTTTTAATTTATTCACTTTAAAAATAATGATTATTTTTATTGATTTATGTAGTTTTGCTATAAAATTTAGCCTATTTTTTCAATCTATTAATTAACAAGTACTTATATTAATGTCTCTAATTACACTGACCACCGATTTCGGAATAAAAGATCACTTTGTTGGTGCGGTAAAAGGGGCGATTTACAGTGAGTTACCTGAGGCTAAAATTGTTGATATTACACATCATATTACACCATTTAACATTACCGAAACAGCCTATATTTTAAAAAACACGTATAAGAGTTTTCCTGAGAAAACAATACATATTGTTGGTGTAGATTCTGAATTAAGTGCAGATAACAAACACATTGCTATAGAATTAGACAATCATTATTTTATTTGTCCCGATAACGGTTTAATATCAATGATTGCATCAGAAATTAATCCTACCAAGATTGTAGAAATTAATATTCACAATCATATAGAAACTAGTTTTCCTGTTTTAGATGTTTTTGTACAAGTAGCCTCTCACATTGCTCGTGGCGGGAGTTTAAATGTTATTGGTAAAGAAATAACATCTTACAAGAAAATTACAGAAATACAACCAAAAGTAAATCAGGCACAAACTGTTATTATTGGTGGTGTTATTTATATAGATAATTACGGAAATGTAATTACAAATATCCATAAAAAATTGTTTAATACTATAGGAAAAGGTAGAGACTTTAAGATTTCTGCAAAACGCTCTTATTTTAGTAAAATTTACAATCGTTATAATGAAATTGTTGATTATACTGTTCCTGAAGAAAAGAGACGTTATGACGGTGAAAAACTTGCTATTTTTAACTCAGCAGGTTTTTTAGAAATTGCAATTTACAGAAGTAATTTAAATACCGTTGGTGGCGCGTCTTCTTTATTAGGGCTAGGATATAGAGATACTATTACTATTGAGTTTGAAACTATAGAATCACCCGAATTTACCACAATAACTTAAAAATATGTTTGTACGAATTGTAAAGATGAGTTTTCATTCAGATAAAATTGAAGAATTCTTAGCTAATTTTAACACCAAAAAAGAGTTTATTAGAAGCTCGCCAGGTTGCCGCTTACTAGAATTATATAGAGATAAAACAAACGCTGATATCTTTTTTACTTACAGCTATTGGGAAACCGAACAAGATTTAGAAAACTATCGAAACTCTGATTTATTTAAAGGTGTTTGGGCACAAACAAAAGTATTATTTAACGACAAACCACTAGCGTGGAGTGTTGACAAAACCGTAAGCTTACCATAATGAACTACCCTAGTATTTTTCCTGAATTATCTACAAAAAGATTAACATTACGCCAATTATCTTTTAACGATAAACGAACTATTTTTAAATTGCGTTCTAACAAAGAAGTTAACAAATTAATTGTTAGAGACACGCCTAAAAACTTAAATGATGCTGATTCTTTTATTCAAACTTGTTTGGATGAATTTGAAAAAGGAAATCGAATTTTTTGGGCAATTCAGCACCAAGAAAGCAACCAAATAATTGGTACCATTGTTTATCATAATATCAATGCTGAAAATAATTATGCTGAAATTGGTTATGAATTAAATCCCGATTTTCAAAATGAAGGTTTTATGAGTGAAGCTATGGCTGCTGTTTTAGAATATGGTAAATTAGTTTTAAAACTAAACACCATTGAAGCTTTTACACATCAAAATAATACGGCATCAATAACGTTATTAAAAAAACATGACTTTATTTTAGATGATGAAGATTTATTTGACGACAACACTATTTTTCGCCTCGATATAAACCCAGCATAATGTACGCTATACTAAAAAAAGAATTCAACTCATTTTTTGCATCACCAATAGCTTATTTGGTTATCGGTGTTTTTTTACTCATAAGCGGATTATTCTTATGGGTTTTTAAAGACAATTTTAACATTTTAAATGCAGGTTTTGCCGATTTAAGTTCTTTCTTTTATTTAGCACCGTGGTTATTTTTATTTCTGATTCCAGCAATTACCATGAAAAGTTTTGCAGATGAGTTAAATAGCGGAACCATAGAAATTTTAAAAACCAAACCTGTAACCGATTGGCAAATTGTACTTGGTAAATTCACCGCTTCTTTACTTTTAGTATGCATTGCATTGCTACCTACTTTAACGTATGTATATACCGTTTATTTGCTAGGTAACCCTATTGGTAATTTAGATATTGGAAGTACAATTGGCTCGTATTTAGGATTACTTTTTTTAGCTGCAACTTACACAGCAGTTGGTTTATTTACGTCTACACTCTCTAAAAATCAAATTGTCGCTTTTATATTAGCAGTGTTTATTACTTTCATTTTATTCTACGGATTTGATGCCGTAAGCGATACTTTAGGTAATTCGATTGAGCAATTCGGAATTAACGAACACTTTAAAAGTATTAGTCGCGGCGTGGTTGATACGCGCGATGTTGTTTACTTTTTAAGCGTTACTATTTTCTTTTTATTCATCACTAAACAACAATTAAAAAATGAATAAGAAGCTACAACATATTGCTTTTGCATTTATCGGATTAATCTTGATAAACTACCTTTCTAATACTGTTTATAAACGATTCGATTTAACACAAGATAAACGATACACAATTTCTGATGTTACATATAGTTTACTTGATAACATAGATGCTCCTATTTTAATAAACGTGTATTTAGAAGGTGATTTTCCTGCAGAATTTAAGCGTTTACAAACAGAAACACGTCAGTTTTTAGAAGAACTAAAAGCAACTAACTCTAATGTTCGCTTTCGATTTATCAATCCGAAAACAATTCGTGAACGTTTGATTAAAAAAGGAATGATGCCTAGTCAATTAACTGTTGAAGAAGATGGTGATTTATCAGAAGCTATTATTTTTCCTTGGGCAGAAATTAGTGTTGGTGAACAAACAGAATTGGTTACTTTATTACCAAATTCGCTTGCCAAAACACAAGAAAATCAATTGCAAAACGCTATTGAAAAATTAGAATATTCTTTTGCAAACGCAATTCATAACATCACCAAAGCAACAAAACCCAAAATAGCTGTAATTGCTGGTAATGGTCAATTAGAAGATATTCAATTATACAGTTTGTTAACCGAACTCGGTAAAAAATACCGCTTAGCGAAGTTTACTTTAAATAACGTAGCAACTAATCCGCAGAAAACACTAACCGACTTAGCGAAATACGATTTGGCAATTATAGCCAAACCTACGGAGCGTTTTACAGAAGAAGAAAAATTTACCTTAGATCAATTTATTACCAATGGAGGAAAATCTCTCTGGATGATTGATCAAAATTACGCAGATACCGATAGTTTATATAACAACGGAAAGATGTTAGCTTTTCCTCGTGATTTAAACTTAACCGATTTACTGTTTAGTTATCAAGTTCGTGTAAATAACAAATTAATTCAAGATTTATACTCTGCTAAAATTCCGTTAGCTACAGGAAATGTAGGAAATCAAGCACAATTTCAGCATTTAAACTGGTTTTATCATCCGTTGGTAAACGGAAATCCTAATCATCCGATTACTAAAAACCTTGCTCCTGTTCGTTTTCGTTTTACCACACAAATAGATACTTTAAAAGGAAACTTAAAAAAAACACCTTTATTAGTAACTTCTGTACTTACAAAAAAAATAGGAACGCCTAATTTTGTTGAGTTACAAAGTATTGCAAAACAACCTGTAGAAAACGAATTTAATAGTGGCCCGCAGCTTTTAGGAGTATTATTAGAAGGTACTTTTAATTCAGCTTATAAAAACAGAACGAAACCTTTTAAAACACCGCTTTTTAAAGCAGAAAGTAAGGCAAATAAAATGGTGGTTATTGCCGATGGAGATGTAGCAAAAAATCAGATTTTAAAAGGAAAACCACACGATTTAGCCTTAGATAAATGGACAGGTGAGCAATTCGGAAATAAAGATTTCTTAATTAATACCATCGATTATCTTTTGGATGATTCAGGTTTAATAAACCTTCGTAATAAAACAGTAATCATTAATTTATTAGACAAACAGAAAGCATTTACCGAAAAACGTTTTTGGCAATTTATAAATATTGGAATTCCTTTAATTTTACTTGCCTTGTTTGGGTTTGGTTTCAATTATTTAAGGAAGCGGAAGTATTCTTAATCAGCTAACAAATCATCATAAACAAAAGTATAATTCAATTGATTTTGCAATTTATCTGAATTGATAATTTTATATTTTAAAGGAGAAGAATCATCAAAAACTGGTGGTTCTTTTCCTAATACTTTCTTCGCGTTTATATAATATTTTTTTCGTGTTGGATGATGATTAGAACAGGCGTTAAAAACTTCTCCAAAAACATCCTTAGTTATTACTTGATAAATAATTCTGATACAATCTTGTTGATGTATCATATTTACAAAACCATTTGGTTGCGGAATCTTTTTATCTTTAAACCAGTTCCCTGGGTTTCGGTTTTCTCCAAACAATCCAGCGAATCGAATAATCGTTGTATCGAAGTTTCTATTCGTTTTAAAAGCATTTTCTATTTCAACTAAAGGAGAACTTATTGTTTCCTCTTCTTCGTTAATCTCTTTATTCAAGCTAGGATACACAGAAGTTGAACTTATAAAAATCACTTTTTTTAAAGCCGATTTTTCAATCTCTTTTATCAACTTTTTAAAACCCAAAACATTCTTAGAAGGAATGGCAACGATTAAAACATCCGCAGTTAAAAACTCTTGAACATCCTTATTATCATCTTTAGTTATATCAACTATAAAAGGTTGGATTCCTACTTCTTTAAAAATAGTTAACTTTTCTATAGAAGTCGTTGATCCTTTTATCAAATACCCTTTTTCTATTAAGTATAAAGCCAAAGGCTTTCCTAACCAACCGCAACCTAAAACACTAACATTCATCATCACAACAATTATCGTCTTTAACTAATTTACATGAAACTACTGCTAACAAAGCCCCTAAAATTGGTGCTAATATATATAACCACAAATGCTCTAAATGACCAGATACTAAAGCTGGTGCAATGGAACGTGCCGGATTCATAGATGCTTTTGTCATTGGTCCGGCAAACATTGCTTCTAACAAAACCACACCTCCAATTGCAATTCCTGCCATTACACCAACTTCTTTACTTCCGCTAGAAACATTAATAATTGTTAACATTAAAAAGAAAGTAAGCAACAACTCCAAAATAAATGCGCGCCATGGTTCAAACGACGGAATCGTAGCTCCGTAATATTCGCTTGCGGGAAACAAAATCCACAAAATACAACTTGCCAATATTGCACCTAATAATTGGGCTATAATATATTTCGGAACTTCTTTCCATGAAAATTTTTTAGCATACGCAAAGGCAATTGTTACTGCTGGATTAAAATGTGCTCCGGATATTTCTCCGAAAGCATAAATCATGGCCATTACAATTAAACCCCAAGTTATAGCAACACCTGTATGCGTTAAGTCGGTTCCGCCAGTTATTTCACTTACTATCATGGCTCCTGTACCACAAAAAACTAAGGCAAAAGTTCCTATTAATTCTGAAATATATTTTTTCATAATGCAAATATCAACTAAAAAAACGATGTTTATTTTAAGTTTTCATTAACATTTAACTGAATTATTCCTTGTAATTTTAACATCTAAATTTAAAACAATCAATTATCATGAAAAAAATAGTTTTAAGCCTATTTGTAGCGGCACTTACGTTAACTACAAACGCACAAATAAAAACACCTGCGCCTAGTCCATCTTCTAAATTAGAACAAGCAGTTGGATTATCTGATGTAACAGTTGAATATTCTAGACCAGGAATGAGAGATAGAGCAATTTTTGGAGACTTAGTTCCTTTTGATAAAATATGGAGAACTGGAGCTAACGAAAACACGAAAGTTACTTTTAGTACCGATGTTACCATCGACGGAAAAGAATTAAAGAAAGGAACGTACGCTTTATATACGAAGCCTGGAAAAACTTCTTGGGAAGTAATTTTTTATTCTGATGCATCAAACTGGGGTAACCCAAGAAAATGGGATGATAAAAAAGTAGCATTATCAACAACTGTAAAAGTAGATATGATGCCTATGAAGATAGAAACTTTTACAATTACCATTGATGATATTACTAACAACTCTGCTGTTTTAGGGATGTTATGGGAAAACGTTTATGTTGGTGTAAAATTTAATACGCCTACTGACAAAGCTGTAGAAGCAAGTATTGCCACTACAATGCAAGGACCATCTGCTGGAGATTTTTATTCTGCTGCTGTATATTATTTACAGAGTGGTAAAGACATTAAAAAAGCGGCTACTTGGATTAACAAAGCGGTAGATATGACTAAAGATAAGCCTCGTTTTTGGTATTTACGTCAGCAATCTTTAATCTTAGCAAAAGCTGGAGATAAAAAAGGTGCTGTTAATGCTGCTAAAGCTTCTTTAGCTGGTGCTGAAAAAGCAGGTAACGCTGATTATATTAAAATGAATAAAGATTTTTTATCAAAAATGTAATTCATTTAAAGTAAAAAAGTTTATATAAAATAATGTCTGCAACTTCGGTTGCAGACATTATTTGTTTTAAAGCCTTTTTTATCACACCATAAAAAACAAATAGTAACTTTGTACTATGAAAAATTCAATAGCCATTATTGGCGGAGGTCCTTCTGCGTTATTTGCTGCAGCTTTTTTAGATACTAACAAATTTGATGTTACCATTTACGAAAAGAAGAAATCGTTAGGACGAAAATTCTTAGTTGCTGGTGATGGCGGATTTAATCTTAGCCACGGAGAAGCTATTGATAAAATGATTACCAGATACACGCCTAACTTTTTTCTTAAAAATTCTTTATTACACTTTACGAATGATGATTTACGCGACTGGTTATTATCTATTGCTATTCCAACTTTTGTAGGAAGTAGCAATCGAATATATCCTGAAAAAGGAATTAAACCTATTACTGTTCTTACCAAAATAAAACAGTTTTTAAATGATAAAAATATACAATTTGTATACAATTATGAATGGAAAGGTTGGAGTGATAAAAGTGAATTGATTTTTAACGACAACAAAACTATAAATGCTGATTATACTATTTTTTCTTTAGGTGGTGCTAGTTGGAAAATTACTGGATCTGAAGGTAATTGGACAACTAGTTTTAAGGGAAAAAATATAAATACGCTTCCTTTTTTACCTGCGAATTGTGCTTATAATATTAATTGGAAAAGTGATTTTGCGTCTAAAAATGAAGGAAAACCATTAAAAAACATAGCGCTTTCTTGTTTAGATAAAAAACAAAAAGGAGAATTGGTTATTACAAAATTCGGATTAGAAGGAAACGCTATTTATGCACTGAGTCCGCAAATACAATCGCAACTATCCGCTAATATAAAACCTGTTATTTATTTAGATTTAAAACCGATGTTTACTTTAACTGAAGTTGCTAAAAAAATAAAGGACTCTCATTTAAAAACAACCGATATTCTTAAAAAAATATTAAAATTAAGCGCTCCTCAAATCGCGCTTTTAAAAACTGTTTTAACAAAAGAAGAATACATCAACAAAAATAGTATTGCAGAAAAGATAAAAGCATTACCTCTTATTATTGAAAACGCTGCTCCTTTAAACGAAGCCATTTCAACTACTGGCGGAATAGATTTAAACGAAGTCAACGAAAATTTCGAGTTAAAAAAACTCAAAAATAATTATTGCATCGGTGAAATGTTAGATTGGAACGCGCCTACCGGAGGTTATTTATTACAAGCCTGTTTTAGTATGGGAACATTTATTGCGAAACATTTAAATGAAAAATAAAAAGGCTTTTTAGCGTCATTTTGAATTTATTTCAGAATCACATCTATCTTAACGACCAATGCTTATGTAAACATGAAACAAGTTCAGGTTGACGTGTTCGATATATTTTTAATTCCTTTTTAAATCAACATAACTAACCTTACAATTATTACTTATTTCTTATTTAAAAATAGTTGTAATAAAGAAGCTATTAAAATTACCAATCCGCAACCTAAAGCATTTAACCATAAGAAAGGTAGCCAATCTGCATTCCAAACATAAATAATAATTATCTGAGTGATAATCGCTGCAATAAAAACCGCATTCGATTTCACAAATTTAAAAAAGAATGCTAATAAAAATATTCCTAATACATTTCCGTAGAAAATAGAACCGATAATATTAACCAACTGAATAAGGTTATCAAATAAATTAGCGACACAAGCAACGGTAATTGCTAAAAGACCCCATCCTAAAGTAAACCATTTGGTCATTTTAACATAATGCTCTTCACTCCTATCCTTCTTTTGATTTCTTTTATATAAATCGATAACAGTGGTTGATGCCAACGCATTTAACTCAGATGCCGTAGAAGACATTGCTGCCGATAAAATTACAGCTAACAATAAACCGATTAAACCTTTTGGTAAATTGTGTAAAATAAAATGAATAAAAACATAATCTTTATCATTCGTTTCTACTAAAGCATCTGCTTTTGTAATTATTGCTTTAGCTTGTTTTTTTATTGATTTGTCTTGTTCGTTTAACGCTTGTAATTGTTTTTTATTCGCATCCGTTAAACCTTCAAAAATTAAAGTTTTCTTTTGATTTTCTATATTGATGTGTTTGTCTCCTAAAATCTTGTATTCTGAAGCGTATTTTGAATTTTCAACAACTTCACTGGCTTTCGGATTAAAGTTTAAAGGCGAGGTATTAAACTGATAAAACACAAATACCATTACCCCAACTAATAAGATAAAAAACTGCATTGGCACTTTTAACAATCCGTTAAAAATTAAGCCTAACTGACTTTCACGAACCGATTTTCCTGATAAATAGCGTTGCACCTGACTTTGGTCTGTTCCGAAATAAGAAAGCATCAAAAATGTTCCTCCTAAAATTCCTGTCCAAACGGTATATCTATTACTTAAATCCCAAGAAAAATCTAACACTTGCATTTTATTAGAAGCTCCAGCAATTTCTAATGCTTTTGTAAAGGTAATTCCGTCAGGTAAGTATTGTAATATTAAGTAAAACGCAATAAACATTCCTGCAAAAATTACCGCCATCTGTTGTTTTTGTGTAACACTTACAGCTTTTGTTCCGCCAGAAACAGTATAAATAATTACTAAAAAACCAATAATTATATTTAATGTAAATAAATCCCAGCCTAATACGGCTGACAAAATAATAGCTGGCGCAAAAATAGTGATTCCTGCTGCTAATCCTCTTTGTATTAAAAATAGAATAGCGGTTAAAGTTCTTGTTTTTTTATCAAAACGACCTTCTAAATACTCATAAGCTGTATATACTTTTAATCGATGATAAATCGGGATAAATACCAAACAGATTATTACCATTGCAATTGGCAATCCGAAGTAAAACTGTACAAATCCCATTCCGCTATGAAATGCTTGACCTGGTGTAGATAAAAACGTGATGGCGCTTGCTTGTGTTGCCATTACCGACAAACCAATGGTCCACCATTTACTATCACTTCCTCCTTTAATATAATCTTCAGCGTTTTTTCTTCCTCTAGTTTTCCAAACTCCGTAAAAAACAATAAATGATAATGTTAACGAAAGTACTACCCAGTCTATAGTTTGCATACTCTAATTCGTATATATGTTTGTAATAATATAAAATAATGCGATGTAAACTACATTTGCAATTAACACTGCTGTGTATTCTTTTTTCCAAGTATATTTTTGTGAATCCATTTATTTTTTTGGTTTTTCATAAAAGTCAGCATCAAAAGATGCTTCACTTAATAAAGGTAATACAAATTTGGTAGGTTCGCCTGCTGGTTCTGTAGGATTACCGTTTTCGTGTTTTTTATACCAAGTTAAAGATTTTGGTAATAAAAATCCGTTAACGTTTTCCCAGTCGTTATACCTAATAATACTTCTTTTACTTGACGTTTCTTTACTAAAATACGTTACTGTATAAGCTAGCCAACTCATTTCTTTGGTAATTTCATCGTAATAAATAAAATAATTATCATCTGGTGAGGCACCTACATTTTTATTATATGAAATTTTAAATCCTGGATACTTTTTACCCTCAAACTCTAATGGTTTTGTTTCTGAATAAACAATTCCGTCATCTGCCAAAACAAAAGGCATTGCATAAAAATAGAAATATAAATTATAATAAAACTTAGGATCTTTTTTATACTTCGCAGTATCAGAAACCCAAACATCTTTGCCATCAAAACCTAATGAATACTCTTTAGATGTTATTACCGTTTTTCTTGAATGTAAATCTGTTGTATGCTCTTCATTTTTTAAAGTATAAGACAACGTATTCATTTTTTGCCAATTATCAATACCACCATGTTTGTCAAAAACAGCGGTCAGAGCTTTAGGAAATTTTTCTGAAGTTGTTTCTTTTATTATCGTTTTCTTTTTAGCTTCATTTTTACAAGCAATAGAGATTACTGCAATTGCCACTAATATCACTAATTTTTTCATTTTCTTATGGATGTTTTATTACTAAAAATACAGTCGAGTAAGAAAAGTAAACTTACATAAATTCTACGAATTTATATAATAATAAAAAGCATCCGAATTCGGATGCTTTTTCACTATTGATTTACTTATAAGCTATTTTTTATTAAATTTTTGATTGATAGGTATACAACTCAAAATATCTACCATGTTTCCTTATCAACTCATCATGTGTGCCTCTTTCTACTATCGAACCGGCTTCAATCACCAATATTTGATCTGCTTGTTTAATCGTACTTAACCTGTGTGCAATTACAATCGTTGTTCTGTCTTTTATCAATTCTGATAAACTTTTCTGAATCAACGCTTCGCTTTCAGTATCTAAGCTAGAAGTAGCTTCGTCTAAAATAATAATTTTCGGATTTGCTAAAATAGCTCTTGCAATTGCTAAACGCTGACGTTGCCCACCAGAAAGCTTTACACCTCTTTCACCTATTAATGTATTTAATCCGTCATCAAAACGATCGGTAAATTCATTTACATAGGCTGCTTTTACTGCATTTTGCAATTCTTTTTCGGTTGCATCTGGTCTTGGAAATAAAATATTTTCTCTAATAGTTCCTTCAAACAAAAACTCGTCTTGCAAAACAACTCCCAAATGCTTTCGGTAAGAATTTAATTGCACTTTAGACATGTCATGATTATCAATCATTACTGTTCCTGATTTCGGATTTAAAAAAGTCGCCGATAAACCTGCAATGGTAGATTTTCCTGACCCTGAACTTCCTACCAACGCTGTTACGGTTCCTTTAGGCACTTGAAAACTGATATTATTTAATACTTGCTTACCTTCTTCATAAGCAAAAGAAACATCATCAAAAACTAACGCTCCTTCAACATTTTCTAATTCAATAACCCTTTCTTCATTATCTTCTTCAGCTTCCATGTTCATCAACTCTTCAGTTCTATCTAAACCTGCTAAAGCTTCTGTTAATTGACTTCCGATATTACTCATTTGTACAATCGGTGCAATCATTAAACCTAATAAAAATGTAAACGATAAGAAATCACCAACAGTTAACTCGCCAACCATAATTTTATAACCACCAATTCCCATTATTCCGGTAGACGCAATTCCTAATAAGAATGTTGACGAACTTGTCATGATTGCCGTTGCAGTTAAACTCTTTTTTACATTCTGAAATAAAAGATCAACTCCTTTTTCAAAAGATGCATTTTCTTGTTGCTCTGCGTTAAAAGCTTTTATCACCCTTACTCCTGCCAAAGTTTCTGTTAAACGTCCTTTTACCTCAGCATTAATTACACCTCTATTTCTAAATATGGGTCTGATATACTTAAATGCTTTTAAAGCAACTAATCCGAACACAACTACAGGAATCAACACAAATAATGTCATCATTGGACTTATGCTTATCAATAAAATTAAAGAAATTACAGCTGTTATTAATCCTCCTACTAATTGTACCAATCCGGTACCTATTAAATTACGCACACCTTCAACATCACTCATAATTCGTGAAACCAATGCGCCAGATTTTGTGTTATCGAAAAAACTAATTGGCAAAGACAATACTTTCTTTTGCACTTTTGCACGCAACTCTGAAATTAAATATTGTGCTTGTACGCTTAAAATACGTGTTAATAAAAATGATGTTACAGCTTGAATTAAAATTGCCGCTCCAACAACAAGTAATAAGTTATAAAGCGCATTGTAATCTTTATTTGGAATTACATCATCTAACAACGATTTAATTTTTAACGGAGCTACCAAGCTTGCCAACCTGCTTATCACAATTAATAACAAACCAATAAAAACTAAATTTCTTTTTGGCCAAATAATCGTTTTAAAAGCGGTACCAATGGTTACTTTTGGCTTTTTTTTATTTTTATTTGATGCTGTATTTAGATGTTGCATGGTATATTTTTTAGTAAATATTTTATATAACTAATTCTTTTAAAGCCAAATGATATGTCATTATAAATATGTATGACATATTAACAAATACTAAACCACTGTTACATTATTTGTATTTGATCGTCATATAGATAATACATTAACCGATTTCAAAATTAATGCTAAAAAAAGGAAAAATACTAATTTATGTTATTTGGATAGGATTCTTAATTGGTTTGCTAATTACCTACCTACTAAACCCTGAACTTATTACAGCCCATAATTTGGTTGCTTTGATACAAAAATTTAAAGGTGAAATGTTACTTATATATATGTTGCTAACATTAATAAGAGGTTTTTTCTTAATACCAAGCACTCCTTTTGTTATTGGAGGCGGTATTTTATTTCCTAATCAATTAATATTAGTTTTACTCATATCAATTATAGGCGTCTTATTTTCTGCTACTGCTTTGTATTACTTTTCTGACTTGTTAGGATTCAGTAATTATTTAGAAAGTAAATTTCCGAGAAAAATTACTTTTTTGAAAAAAAAGTTAAACACACCAAAATCAACCTTATTGATTGCCTGTTGGTCTGTTTTTCCTTTTATTCCAACAGATATTATTTGCTATGTTGCAGGCATCTTAAAAACGCCTATAAAGAATGTACTTTTAGGCGTTTTTATCGGTGAAGCTATTTTGTGTAGTTTGTATGTTTATTTTGGAGCAACGATTTTCAATTCACTTTAAATAAAAAATATTATTTAAGCTTAATCAATCTTAACTTATCTAAAACAACCATTATGCAATAAGTTACATCTATTTCATGCCATCTTACACCACCAAAATTTGCGCGACCTCCATTAGCATGGTGATTATTATGATATCCTTCTCCCATCATTAAAAAATCAAATGGTAATAAGTTTTTAGATGTATCGGTGACCTTAAAGTTTACATATCCATAAATATGAGCAAACCAGTTAATAATTACGCCGTGTATTGGTGCCATTAAGAAAGCTACTGGTAAAAACAACCACTGCCACCAAGCTGTTGCAAAAAATATAAAGAATGCAACATATAAAGCACCCCAAGTTAATCTAGAGAATTTTGAACTTGCAAAATTATCAAAGCTTTTCCATTGTGGTACATTTTTAGTGAACTTTTCTTCAACAACTATTCTTTGATTATTAATATCTTGATACATGTTTTTTGTACGCCACATCATACTAAATAAATTACTATCATATTTAGGTGAGTGCGGGTCTTTCTCTGTATCTGCATAGGCATGATGAAGCCTATGCATGACACCATAACCATATGCGCTTAAGTAATTAGAACCCTGGGTTAACCAAGTTAAGAAAAAGCATACTTTTTCTCCAAAGTTTGACATTTTAAAGGTTTGATGCGCTGAATATCTATGTAAAAAGAAGGTTTGAAAAAACAAACCTGAATACCATAAAATTATCATGAAAATTACTATCGCCATTCTTATAAAATTAGCCTACAAAGAACTGATTTTAGCATGGTAAAAAAAATGAACCTAGGTTAAGTAATCCGTTTTCTAATTCGACTTAAAGCCTGGGCTGTAACACCTATATATGAAGCAATATATTTTAATGGAATTTCTTTAATCAATTCAGGTCGTTCATCAAACAAGTTAAGGTAACGTTCTTCTGCTGTTTCGTTTAACAAAGATTGCTCTCTTTTAGATTTTATTAAAAATAAGCGCTCAGACGATAAGCGTCCTAATGTGTTTCCTATACTTGTTTCTTTATAAACCTCTTGTAAATCTATGTACGACATACTCCACATTTCTACATCAGTTAGTGTTTCTAATTCATACAATGAAGCTGATTGTGTTAAAAAAGAATCATAAGCACTTACAAATTCATTATTAAAACAGAAACCAAAAGTTGTTTCTTTATCCCTATCTTCATTAGGAATATAAAAACGGACTATTCCCTTGTCTAAAAAAGAAATATGTTTTTCTATGGTACCTAAAGTCAAAAGTTTTGTACGTTTTTTTACCTTTCTTAACTTTAGTTTAGAAGTAAAAAACTCCCAATCACTATCATTAATTATAAGTGATTTTTCTAAATGCGCTCTAATATTTACAATACTCATAGTAAACTAAAATATATCTGATATAATTTTTAGGCAAGATACAACTCTAAACTTTACCTTATAATATATTTCACTATGATAGCTATTTTTTCTAAATAAAAAAGACTAACACTTTTTAAGGTGTTAGTCTTCTTTCTCTTTTTAATTACAGATATAATTAACAAAGGCGGGGGGATTTCATTTCATAACTTAAAAATAATTAAATACTCTTCTATATTATAAGGTATCTTTATTATTTATGTAAAAATACTCTTAAAATTTCGATAATAATAGAACTATATTCTCAAATAATTGAACTATATTACTCATCGAAAAACAAAAAGAGAAACTATGATGCCCCCCATCCACAAACACTTTCATACAAGGAAGATAACAACCCTTATTGAAAACAGAACAACCTACGCGTCTGAATACGCAGAACTTAACATTTTTGAAACCTACGAAGCTACAAAAAGTGTCTTTTTTAATTTTGATGCCACTGTTATCGCCAGTATGTTAACAGGAAAAAAAACAATGCATTTAGAAAAAAGTGCTCCTTTTTCTTTTCTCCCTGGTGAATCACTAGTTATTCCTGAAAACAATAGTATGAATATTGATTTTCCTGATGCTTCTTTAAACAATCCTACGTCGTGCTTAGGGTTAATTATCGATCAAAATAAAATAAATGAAGTGGTTTATAACTTTAACCAAGAAACGATTATTGAAAGAGAAAATGATAAATGGGATTTCAAAAAAAAATCTTCACATTTAAATAATAATGAAGAAGTAAATTTACTTATTAATAGATTAACAAATACGTTTATTAATAATACAAAATCTAAAGATGTTTTATTAGATTTAATGATTCAAGAGCTTATTATTCGTTTACTGCAAAGTAAAGCTCGCAAACTTATTTTAAATAATGTAGATGATATATATAATGATAGCCGTATCGGATATGCTGTAAAATATATAAAAGAAAATTTAACTAACAACAATCTAACTTTAGATGATGTATCTGAAAAAGCTTGTATGAGTAAATCACATTTTTTTAAAAAATTTAAAAGTACTTTAGGAATCACTCCTGTAGATTACATAAATTCTGAGAAAATTAAATTTGCTAAAAATTTAATTAAAAAGAACCCAAATGAAAACATTTGTGATATTGCTTACAAAACAGGTTTTAATAATGTAAGTTACTTTAATCGTCTTTTTAAAAAGAATGAACTTTTAACACCTCAACAATTTAAAATATCTTTGAAGGATTAATTTGATAAAATCTTGGTTTCTTTAATTGATACTTTTACTTTAAACTGGCTTATAATATCGTTTTTCTTTATTATTGCTATTCTCTACTCTTCTGTTGGTTTTGGTGGGGGATCTAGCTATTTAGCAGTGCTTGCTTTAAGTAGTATTGCCTATACGCAAATAAGATCTACAGCATTAATCTGCAATATTGTAGTTGTTTTTAGTAATGTATTATTATTTCATAAAGAAAAACTAATTGATTGGCATAAAACAATTCCACTGGTTTTATTTAGTGTTCCTTTAGCTTTTTTAGGTGGTTTTTTAAAAATAAACCAAACTATTTTTTTTATTCTTTTAGCTAGTACATTATTAATTGCTGCAATTACCATGTGGCTCTCGAAAAATATTATTACAACTAGTAAAAAAATTAAAACAGCTAACTGTAAAAATGCTCTTTATGGCGGTGTTATTGGTTTTATCTCTGGAATGGTAGGAATTGGCGGCGGTATTTTTTTAGCTCCTTTTCTACATTTAAAAAACTGGGATATTCCTAAAAAAATTGCAGCAACATCAAGTGTATTTATATTGGTAAATTCTATATCAGGCTTGTTTGGTCAATACATAAACCCTGATTTTACTATTGATTGGAATTTAACTTCTATTTTATTAATAACAGTATTTTTAGGTGCTCAAATTGGCAACAGAATGAGCAGTAAATTCTTTAGCCCAATTCAATTAAAAAAGGCAACCGCTATTTTGATTGCCTTTGTTAGTATTCGTATTTTAATAAAATATTTGTTTTAAGTAATTACTCATCGGTAAGTGTTTTCATAAAATCGATAACTTGTGCTATTTCTTTTTCTGATAAACTTAAATTATCAAAAGGTAATGTTTGGTATTCATTATCAATACCTAAACCTGCTCCCCCGCCTTTGTTATAAAAATCCATTACCTCCTCTAAAGTTTCATAAACACCGTTATGCATATATGGCGCTGTTTTAGCTATATTTCTAACTGTAGGTGTTTTAAAAAAATGTTTTCGTTCTGGTATTTTATATAAGTTATAACGACCTAAATCTGATGAGATTTGAGTATTAACGGTATCTGTAGATATCGGAACACCAATAAACTCCAATTCTGTATCATTATAATTTGGAGGAACAGTTCCGTTAAACACAGGTGCAAAATGACACGTTGCGCACATTGCCTTTCCTGCAAAAAGATTAAACCCTTTTTGTTCATCTTCTGTTAGTGTCTCTTCTTCGCCTCGAATATTTTTATCGAATTTTGAATTAAATGTATTTAAGGTTCTTATATATGATGCTATTGCATGTCGAATATTAAACCCCACACGTTTATTACCGTATAGGTTGGCTATTGATTTTTTATAACCTTCATTTTTCAAAACACGATTCACTACAGAATCCATCGACATATTAAACTCATTATGATTCTCTACAACGCCAACAACCTGCCCCTCTAGACTACCTGATCTGGCATCCATAAAAAAACTTTTTTGATATGCTGAATAAGCTACTGTTGGTGTGTTTCTTGTTTGATTTTTATTAAACACTCTTCTACCATCTGTAAAAGCTATATCTATAACATGACAGGTTGCACAAGCCATATTATAATCTTTAGAAAGTGACCTGTCGTTAAACAAACGCTCCCCTAAAATTACCTTTTGTGCCAATTTAGAGGTATCGCTTAAATGATCTGAAAAATAATTAACGTTTAATGTTTCTTCTGAAAATAAAGTTTCCATCTTATTAGATAACGCCATCTCGAAAGGAAACTTAACACCCCAATCTTTTTGAATTTCAACCAACATTTTTAATTGAAGATTCGTGTGTTTTTTTATAAAATTAAATCTATCAAAACTATCAAAATCATGTTTTAAAAATTTTTGAGCTTTCATAACCGCTTCTTCAAAATTTACTAATAATTCTTTTGATTTGAATTTCTCCTCATCATGTTTAATAATTTTTAATACTGTTTCATAAGTATATGAACTTTCTAATAATGATTGGTTTAAAACTGGCGAATCGAAACCTGTAATACCGGTTGCAGCTACACGGGTAATTTGATCTCTTAACAACCATATAATATGATAGTCTTTTAATTTAAGAATACTATTTTTTTTTATTAATTTTAATCGATTACTTGTAACACGAACAGCCCTTTTTAAAACCTCCCTATCAATATTCTCATCATAAAGAGTTTCTTCAATTACCTGAAAACCTATCGGCTTTATAACCCTTGTATCATTACTTGTTTCTCCTTTAACACTAATTATATTTGGTGCATTTAATGATTTATAATTATCCTTATCATAAAAAGCTAAAATTGGTTCTAGCAATTTAAAGTGTTTTCTTGCTAGCACATAATATTTTTGCTGCTCTTTAATTGGCTTACCTTTCATACTATCTAAATTGTTAATAGTATTGGATAGTTGATTTAGATATAATTTATTTACACCGTTAGAAATTACTGTTACAGATTTGTATTTCTCTGTTTTTTGATTGCACGATATTATTACAAGCAAAAGACATACACAAAGGTATGTCTTAGCTTGACTTAAGAAGTCTTTCATTTTTTATCTTTCTAAGCCTGTAATTAAATGTAAAACAGAACCTTCTTTTCTATTTTCTAAATTAGGGTTTGCTTTTGGGTCTGTAAATGAAGTCCCGTCTGCTGGTTCCCATCCATGGTTTTGAGTCATTACTAAAAATGAGTTCTTACCATTATTTACAATATCCGTTACATCAATCATTCCTGTAATTTCCCAATTTCTAGAAGTTGTTCCGTATCCTAAAGATGCTGCTCTTTCTTGATCACACTCTAACACCGTTTTTATAGCTCCGGTTGTTAAATTGTATTGATATAGTTTAGAATATCCAATAATATTTGGATTTACAGAGGCATATCCGTTAGGATCTTCTTGAATATAAGCATAATTTTCGGTAACTAAAATGTTATCAGGCGAGTGAAAGCCGTCAGCTTTTCCTCCTACAATATCTCCATCTAACACACAGGTAATTTTTGCAGTTCCTGTTGGATCTGTATCATTTAATACCACTTTATAAACACGACCTAAAATAGAACCTTTACCTACTAAACCTGGTTTATTACGACCTGTTACGGCAAAATAAACCTCTCTATTATTTGCTGCTGAACCTCTTCTCCAATCGATATCTTCTAATCTAGAGAACCCCATAACACCTTTTGTTTTGCATTCTGTATCTAAGGCATTAATTTCTTTTTCTTCAAGCTCTACAAACTCCACATCATATTCAGTTCCTTCGGTCATATCTACTTCATAAGTTACACCAGGAGATGTTACTTTTAATCCATATAATTTACCACCATTTAAATCTCCTCTATCACCAACATACATTCCTAATTGACCCGATGGCACATTATTATCCGAATTATCATCACCAATAAAAGCAACAGTTTTATCTGAATATGCATCTTTACCAATTACTACCGCGTTTTCTGTAGACCATTGACCAAATGCTGGTAACATATTACCTGCGCTAGCATCTGTAGATGACTTGTATGGATCGGTTACAAAAACACCTTTTGATGCGCCACCCCATTCTCCTCCTGACAAATACAAAGGACCAAAACCATGTTCTTCTTGAGAAATCATTGAACCAGAACATTGCGCTGTTTCTCCGGTTGCATTTGCGTTTAAAATATATTCTGCAGAAATTGGCTTTAAATTTTCATTCAATTTAATTCTTGCTATAGAATAATCAGCTTCTATATTATTAATTAACGTAAATGTTCCATCTGATTCCGGTAATAAACCAGCCCCATCTGCCATAGATCCATAAACAAAATCAGGTGAATTTGGTATTACATCTTCTGATGATAATATTGGTGTTATTTTTAAACCTACAAACTCACCTCTAACTTTTAAAAAATTAGGAGTTTTAGAGGTGTTTAAGGATGCTGTTGCATCAGTACCATTATTTCCATCTGCTCCATTACTTCCATCAACACCATCTATACCGTTTGTTCCGTCAACACCATCCTGACATGCAGTAAATGTAGTTAAACCAATAAAGGCAGTTAATAATGTTAATACGCTTAATTTTAGGTTTTTCATTTTAATATTTTTTAGTTTTTTTAATTCCTCAAATTAAAGGCGTGTTTGTAAAACTTACATCAATCCTATTTTAATAGCATATCATTAAAATGTAAATTTTATTAAGAGAACTTAAACAAATAGAATTATTCTAAATAAAAAAGGTGTGCTAATTTAGCACACCTTTTCCTTCTTAATTCAACTAAGCTTATCCTAACCAAGCATTTAACATCCATATTGTTTTTTCTTGCTCAGCAATAAAATCACTCATCATTGAGTTTGTTCCTTCATCATCTGCATTATCAGACAATTCTAAAATCTCTCTTTCTATTTTTAATAATTCAGTCAATGACTCCACTACTAATTCTACTGCATCAACATCTTTGCTTACATTTTTTCCTACAGGTACTTTAGCCGCTTTTATATAATCATCAAAAGTATGTAATGGTGTTCCTTGCAATGTTAAAATTCTTTCAGCAATTAAATCAACCTTTAATTGAGAATCTGTATAAAACTCTTCGAACTTAACATGCAACTCAAAAAAGTTTTTTCCCTTAATATTCCAATGCAAACCTCTTACATTTTGATAATATATTTGAAAATTAGCTAATAAAGTATTTAATTCCTTTACTAAAACTATCGATTTCTTCTTATCTAATCCTAAAACAGTTGTGTTCATTTTATTATATTTTTAATTGTTACTATTTCTATACATCAAAATTATACATAAATAAACCGCAAAAACTATAACTGTTATTGATAGTTTTAATATCTTTATCAAAAAATTTGATAGAATGACAATCACACAGTTAAAATATACGCTTGCTGTAGCTGAATATAAAAACTTTACAGTAGCCGCCGAGCATTGTTTCGTTACTCAACCTACCTTAAGTATGCAAATACAAAAGTTAGAGGACGAGCTAGATGCTAAAATCTTTAATCGCTCTAAAAAACCTATTGACTTAACTGATGTTGGTAAAAAAATTATTGAACAAGCTAAGGTTATTGTTGATGAAAGTAACCGAATTATAGATATTGTTCATCAACAAAAAGGATTTGTAGGAGGCGAATTTAAACTTGGTATTATACCAACGGTTATGCCTACTTTATTACCAATGTTTTTAAAAACCTTTAGCAAAAGCTATCCGAAGGTTCAATTAATTATTGAAGAGTTAACCACCGAAGAAATTATTAGAAAACTTACCGATGGTCATATAGATGCTGCTTTGGCTGCTACTCCTTTAGAGAATGAAGCTATAAAAGAGCGTGTTTTATACTACGAACCTTTTGTTGGTTTAATACCTAATGAGCATAGATTGTATGATCAAAAAAAGATAAAAGTTGAAGATTTAGAGCTTGATGATATTTTATTACTAGAAGATGGTCATTGTTTTAAAAACAGTATTATAAACTTATGTAGAGCTAATAAGAAAAATGCTGCACATCATTTTCAGTTAGAAAGCGGAAGTTTTGATACGCTTATAAAATTATCTAAAGATGGTTTAGGAATGACTTTATTACCCTATTTAAATACACTAGATTTAAACGATAAAGATAAGGAGCATTTAAGAGAATTTGTAACACCTCCACCTGCAAGAGAGGTAAGTTTAATCTATCATAAATCGCAACTTAAAATGCAATTAATAGAAGCTTTGAAAAGTACTATAGATGGTGTAATAAGAGGAGCAATTGCTTTTAGTGATGTTGATATTATTAGCCCGATAAATAAAAACTAGTTCAAAAAAAATCCCGCAATTGCGGGATTTTTTTATTTAGAATTTATACTCTGATAAAGGTTTCGGAAAATCTTCTGGATTCGCCGCTAAATGATAACGAGGATCCTCAACACCTTCTTCTATAACTCCTGTAAAAATAGGGCTCGCCTTATAAAGTAATATCTTACAATCTTCACTTAAATGTTTTAAGGTAACTTTTTTACCTGCTGCTTGGTACTTTTCTACCAAACCAAAAATAGCTTCGATTGCCGAATGGTCTGAAACCCTAGATTCAACAAAATCAATTTCTATTTTTTCAGGGTCATTTTTAATATCAAATTTACCGTTAAAAGCGGTAATACTTCCAAAGAATAAAGGTCCCCATATTTCGTACACTTTTGTTCCGTCTGCCTTCATTCTTTTTCTAGCTCTAATTTTCTTAGCGCTTGTCCAAGCAAAAGATAAAGCTGATATAATTACCCCTACAAAAACAGCAATTGCTAAATCGAAAAATACCGTAACTGCAGATACTATTACCAATACAAATGCATCTGAAACCGGAATTTTTTTCATAATTCTAAAACTAGACCATGCGAAAGTTTCAATAACCATCATAAACATTACACCTACTAGCGCTGCAATTGGCACTTGCTCTATATATTTATCAGCAAATAAAATAAAGGTTAATAAAGTTAATGACATCATTACTCCTGATAATCTTCCTCTACCACCAGCGTTGATATTAATAACTGTTTGACCAATCATACCACAACCACCAGTTCCACCAAATACACCACTTACAATATTTCCTGCTCCTTGCGCAACACATTCTTTATTTCCGTTACCTCTACTATCTGTTAACTCATCTACTAAGTTCATAGTCATTAAAGTTTCTATCAAACCAACAGATGCTGCTAAAAAGGCATAAGGTGCAATAAATTTAAGCGTATCTAAATTAAAAGGTAAGTTACTCCAAAGCTCTAATAAATTTAGTTTTTTTGATATTTCATCAATACCGTTTAAACCAGCACCACCACCATCTCTAATAAAATCACCAACATTAATAGAACTTAAACCACTAAAGATTGAGATTAATGTAACAATTAAAATAGCCGTTAATGCTGCCGGTATTTTAGTTGTTATTTTTGGTAATCCCCATACAATAAGCATCGTTAATAAAACGAGCCCAATCATTGTATAAAGTTTTTCTCCTTGCATGGTTGATTTTACAACTCCGCTATCTTTTACCGAATAAAACCCTTCTTCTGATACATTAAAAACAACTTTTTTTGTTTTAGCATCAAAAACTTGTCCGTCAGACACAAAAAACACTTCTTCGTTTGTAGTATTATTTTTAACTGAATTTCCATCAATAGTAAATAAAACTGCATCAGAATTTAAATCTTTAACTTGATTATCTGTTACATTATAAATCAACTCTTTCGATTCGGTTTTACGCATATTTTGCCCGAAAAAATCTTTTTTATTTTCAGTAAACATCCCCAATTGCGCCATAAAAATAACAATCGCCAATCCGTTTACAAACCCCATCATTACTGGGTGTGGAATTAAACGCACAAATTTACCTAGTTTAAAAACTCCTGCTATTACTTGAATAACTCCCATTAACACTACAGCTGCTAACAAATAAAAGTAACCCATATTTTCTACAGGATTATCAAATAAAAGACCTTTTGCATGGCCTTCTTGTATCATCGTCACAAAAATAACTGCTACAGCTCCTGCTGCACCAGAAATAAGACCTGGTCTACCACCAAAAATAGCAGAAATTATTCCTACCACAAATGCACCAAATAATGCTACTATTGGACTAATTTGAGCTACAAATGCAAAAGCCACCACTTCTGGTATCATTGCTAAAGAAACTGTTATACCTGCTAAAGTATCATCTTTAATGTTAAGTTTCTTATTCTTAAGGTATTTCATCATAATATTATCGGATATTGTAAAAGTTGGCAAATGTAAAGATAATTTTATTCATATAGTTTTATGTTTCATCAAGTTTAATTTTGTCCGCTGTTTTTTTTGCTTTATTTTTGAACAATGAACTATCATACCAATTTGATAGCAAAACATGAGCAGGAAAACACTACTTACTTCAAAAGAAATTGAAATTATTCTGCATCGATTAGCCTGTCAGTTAATCGAAAACCACAACGACTTTTCTAATACCGTTTTAATAGGCCTACAACCTAGAGGTACTTTTTTAGCAAAACGATTAACAAAATTATTAACCGAAGAATATAATATTAAAAACCTTAAACTAGGTTTGTTAGATATTACTTTTTATCGTGATGATTTTCGTAGAAGAAATGCGCCATTAGAAGCAACTTCTACGCAAATTGATTTTTTAATTGAAGATAAAAAAGTGGTTATTATTGATGATGTATTATATTCTGGTAGAAGTGTACGAAGTGCTTTAACAGCTATTCAATCATACGGAAGACCAGAAAATATTGAATTATTAGTATTAATAGATCGTCGTTTTAGTCGCCATTTACCAATTCAACCTAATTATAGAGGTAGACAAGTAGATGCTATTAATGAAGAAAAAGTTGTTGTTAATTGGCAAGAGACTCACAAAAAAGATACAATATATCTAGAAACCAAGCCACCAAAAGCTTGATGATTAGTTATGATGATAAAAACAAACTAAGATGAAGCAGTTAAGTGTTGAAAATTTATTAGGTATAAAATACCTAAACAAAACTGATTTAGAGCTTATTTTTGAAACAGCTTCTCATTTTAAAGAAGTAATAAACAGACCTATTAAAAAAGTTCCTTCGCTACGAGATATTACAATTGCTAATTTATTTTTTGAAAACAGTACACGTACTAAGCTATCTTTCGAATTAGCAGAGAAACGTTTGTCTGCAGATGTAATTAACTTTTCTGCAGCCCAATCATCTGTAAAAAAAGGAGAAACTCTAATAGATACTGTTAACAATATATTAGCCATGAAAGTTGATATTGTTGTAATGCGTCATGCAAGCGTTGGCGCTGGTATTTTTTTATCGAGACATGTAGATGCTAAAATTATTAACGCTGGTGACGGAACTCACGAACACCCAACACAAGCATTGTTAGATAGTTTTTCTATGAGAGAAGCTTTAAACAGTAACTTAAAAGGTAAAAAAATCGTAATCGTTGGTGATGTTTTACATTCGCGGGTAGCACTTTCTAACATATTTGCATTGCAACTACAAGGCGCAAAGGTTAAACTCTGTGGACCAACTACTTTAATTCCTAAATACATTACTAGCTTAGGTGTTGAAGTTGAAACAAACCTAAAAAAAGCCTTAGAATGGTGTGATGTAGCCAATGTGTTACGTGTACAACATGAACGAATGGATATTAAATATTTTCCATCAACAAGAGAGTACACACAACTTTTTGGTATCAATAAAGAAATACTAAACAGCCTTAATAAAGAAATTGTAATTATGCATCCAGGACCTATAAATCGTGGTGTAGAATTAACAAGTGATGTTGCCGATAGTAACCAATCTATTATATTAAATCAAGTAGAAAACGGCGTTGCTGTGCGTATGGCCGTTATATACTTATTAGCGCAACAAATAAAAAGATAATAATGAAAATAGAAGATAAAATTAATTACACTTTAATTAATTCTGATGAGAACACTTTTTTAGAATTCTTCTCTGAATTTGAAAAAGAACATATTAAATACGGGGAAAAACACCTTATTATTCAAATTTCAGATAATTTTAGCACTACTAGAGAAAATATTTTGTTATTTTTGGTATTCGCTGATGAACATCAAAAAAATGGTACATCTTTTGTAATAGTATTAAAAGATGTAAATATTGATGATTATCCAGAAACATTTAACATTGTGCCTACATTAATTGAAGCTGAAGATGTTATTGAAATGGAAAATATACAACGCGAATTAGGTTTTTAACCTTATATTTATTGTCCCCTAAATGAATACATATGGTAAAAAAAGTACTCTTTTTATTCTTATTGGTAACACTATCTAGTTTTTCTCAGCAAAAATCTATAGATAAACTAGTTGCTTCACCAAACCCTTTTATTAATAACACTACTATTTTTGTTAATTCTAAAATAAATCAAACTGTAATTTTAACGATTAGAAATGTACTAGGTAAAACTGTATATTCTAAAGAAATTAAAGTTAGAAACGGGCGTAATTCTATTCCTTTTCAACGTAATGATTTAAAATCAGGTATGTACATATATGCAATTCAAAGCAACAAAGAAGTTATTTCTAAACGCTTTGTAATTAAATAAATGAGTTTAAACTTAACTATTTTAGGTTGTCATTCTGCTACTCCGAGAGTAAATGCACATCCTACATCTCAATACTTAGAAATTAATAATCGTCACTTTTTAATTGATTGTGGTGAAGGTACGCAAAGGCAAATGCGAAAATATAAAGTTGGTTTTTCTAAAATCAATCATATTTTTATATCTCACTTACACGGTGATCATTTTTTCGGGCTTATAGGTCTTATATCTACTTTTGGTATTTTAAACCGAGAGAAAGACCTGCATATTTATGGTCCAAAAGGAATTAAAGAAGTTACTACGCTTCAACTAAAACTATCTAAATCTTGGACAAAATATCATATTCATTTTCACGAATTGGTATCTACAGAAAGTGAATTAATTTTTGAAGATGATAAAGTTTCTGTACACACCATTCCATTAGACCACAGAGTTTATACAAACGGATTTTTATTCCGAGAAAAAGAAAAACCAAGAAAATTACACATAGGAAAAATAGAAGAATACAAGGAAATATATACTTGTGATTATCATAATATTAAAGCAGGAAAGGATTTTGTTTTATCTACGGGTAAAATCATTCCAAATTCCGAATTAACCTTAGACCCTCCTAAATCAAAAAGTTTTGCTTTTTGTAGTGATACTGTATACAAACCAAACATAGTTCCTATTATTAAAAATGTTGACTTACTATATCATGAAGCTACATTTTTAAAAAACAGAGAAGATTTATGTGAAAGAACCAAGCACTCTACTGCAGAGCAAGCTGCTTCAATAGCCAAACAAGCAAACGCTGCTAAGTTAATTATTGGACACTATTCTAGTAGGTATACAAATATTGAAGATTTTAAAAAAGAGGCACAAACCATTTTTAAAAATGTTGAATTAGCCGAAGCAGGTAAGTTATATTCTACAAATACGGCTCCTGTTTCAATTTTAAATTAATACTGATTGGTTGATAATAAAACCAATGTACAGGCTACTTCCGATTTGATTTCGTTTTCTTTTAAAACTTTGTAGAATTCCGAATTCTCAGTCCCTGGATTAAAAATAACTCTACGTGGTTTTAACGAAATTATATATTGGTAATATTCTTTTTGTCTGGTTGGATTTAAATATAATGTAACCGTATCAATCTCTTTAAACGGTAACTTTTCTGGCTCTATATTAACACCAACAACACTACCTTTTCTTAAACCAATAGCTGATGTTTTTATACCTCTATCAGTCAATCTTTTAATTGCTATATTTGAATATCTAGTAGGATTTAAAGATGCTCCTATAACTAATGTATGTTGTTCCATAACCGTTAAATATTAGTTTAAATTAATTTTAAGTAGAGAAAAAAATAAGGAATTAGAGATCAATAAAGAATATATATATGATTATAAAACAAAAAAACTATTACTTATCTTTATTATCTAATAATACAATTTATTTACCTAAATTCAAAGTAGTTTACCAAAACCAAACGCTATTTCGAGTAAAATTATTGACTTTACACCAAATAACTATTAACATTTTGAAGAGCATTTGTTTTTAAAAAGTAAACAAAGGTAATGAAAGTAAAACATTATTTTAAATAACAAAAAACCGAAGTTAATAACTTCGGTTTTTTTGTATTATATATTATATGTTAGTATTACCAACGAATCACTACCGACCCCCAAGTAAATCCACTACCAAAGGCAGCTAAAACTACTAAATCATTATCTTTAATTTTTCCTTTTTCCCATGCTTCAGTTAAAGCAATAATTACAGAAGCTGCAGTAGTGTTACCATACTTCATAATATTATTATGCACTTTATCATCACTTAATTGAAATTTCTTTTGAATGAACTGAGCGATACGTAGGTTTGCCTGGTGTGGAATTAACATATCAATATCTTCTTTCTTTAATCCATTAGCCTCTAAACCTTCAATAATAGCTTCAGAAAAACGACCAACTGCGTGTTTAAATACAAATTGACCATTCATGTGCGGATAATAAGAAACATCATCTGGATCATTAGCTTCTATTATTTCAGGTACCCATCTACCAGTAGAAGGTCCCATTAATGCTAATTCTTCTGCATGTTTACCTTCTGAATGAAGGTGAGAAGATAGAATTCCTTTTCCTTCCTCTTCGCTTCTAGACATTACTGCTGCTCCGGCTCCATCACCAAAAATTACAGTAACTCCTCTACCTCTAGTAGATTTTTCTAAACCTCCTGAATGATTTTCTGCACCAATTACAAGAATGTTTTTATACATTCCTGTTTTTATAAACTGATCGGCAACAGACATAGCATAAATAAAACCAGAACATTGGTTACGTACATCTAACGCACCAATAGTTGGCATATCTAACATATTTTGTATTTGTACTCCTCCACCAGGAAAATACATATCAGGACTTAAAGTAGCAAAAATGATAAAATCGATGTCATCTTTTGTTAATCCGGCTCTTTCAATTGCAATTCTAGAAGCTTTTGCTCCCATAACAGCAGTAGTATCACCTGTTTTTGGGTCTATCCAACGACGCTCTTTAATACCTGTTCTTTCCTGGATCCATTCATCCGAAGTATCCATAAACTCTTTTAAGTCATTATTAGTAACCACATTATCTGGCACATAATAACCTAATCCTGTTATTTTTGAATTATACATATGCTATGTTATTCTTTTTGTTGTTTGTTTATTTGTAGCTTGTAAAAATAGTAATTTTTACTTTGATATAAAACTGCTTAAAAAGATAGTCATTTTAACACTAAAAATGTCATCTTGTCATTAAACTTCTTTTGGTATTTTTTTTGACTGTTCTATTAACTAGAAAACAACATCAAACAAAATATATAATTATGAGCAAAGGAAGTATCAATGTATCGGTAGAAAATATATTTCCACTGATTAAAAAATTCTTGTATTCTGATCACGAAATCTTTTTACGTGAGTTAATATCAAACGGAACAGATGCAACAACTAAATTAAAACACTTAATTTCTATTGGTGAGGCTAAAACCGAATTAGGTGATGCTAAAATTGAAATTAGTATTAATAAAGATGCCAAAACTATTACGATTAAAGATCAAGGTTTAGGTATGACTGCTGATGAAGTAGAAAAATACATTAATCAAATTGCTTTTTCAGGAGCTGAAGAGTTTTTAAATAAATATGAAGATGGTAAAAATGAAACAGGTGTAATTGGTCACTTTGGTTTAGGTTTTTACTCTGCTTTTATGGTTGCTGACAAGGTTGAGTTAATTACAAAGTCTTTTAAAGACGAGCCAGCTGCTCATTGGACTTGTGATGGTTCTCCTGAATTTACTTTAGAGGCGCACGACAAAACTGATAGAGGAACAGAAATTATATTACATATTGCTGAAGATTCTTTAGACTTTTTAGAAGAAGCTAAAATTGGTGGTTTATTAAATAAATACAATCGTTTTAATCAAGTGCCAATTAAATTTGGAACTAAAAAAATAAACGACCCTGAATTTACACCGCAAACAACAACAGATGCGGATGGTAAAGAAACTACTGAGCCTCACAAACAAATTGAGGTTGACAACATCATCAACAATACAAACCCAGCTTGGACAAAAGCTCCTGCAGATTTAAATGATGAAGATTATACAAACTTCTACAGAGAATTGTATCCAATGCAATTTGAAGAATCATTATTTCACATTCATTTAAATGTAGATTATCCATTTAATTTAACTGGTATTTTATTCTTTCCTAAGTTATCACAAAACTTAGATATGCAAAAAGATAAAATTCAATTATATCAAAATCAAGTTTTTGTTACGGATAATGTTGAAGGAATTGTACCAGACTTTTTACAGATGTTAAAAGGTGTTATCGACTCTCCAGACATTCCTTTAAACGTTTCTCGTTCTGGCTTACAAGCAGACGGCGCTGTAAAGAAAATATCTGGTTATATAACAAAAAAAGTAGCAGATAAATTAAGTTCTTTATACAAAAAAGATCGTGCTGATTTTGAGCAAAAATGGAACGATATTAAAGTAATTATCGAATACGGAATGTTATCTGAAGATAAATTCTTTGATAAAGCTAAAAAGTTTGCTTTATACCCAACAGTTGCTGATACTTATTTTACTTTTGATGAATTAATTGAAAAAACAAAAGACGCACAAACTGACAAAGATGGTAATCATATAATCTTATATGCATCTAACAAAGAAGCACAGCACAGTTATATTCAAAATGCCACAGCAAAAGGGTATGAAGTACTTGTATTAGATTCTCCTATCGTATCACACTTAATGCAAAAACTAGAAACTTCAGGTGAATCTAAAGTTCAGTTTACACGTGTAGATTCAGATTTTATTGATAATTTAATTAAGAAAGACGAAGCTGTTATTTCTAAATTAACTGATGAAGAAAAAGAAACATTAAAGCCAGTTATTGAAGGTGTAATTGCATCTCAAACCTATACTGTACAGCTAGAATCTATGGATTCTTCTTCGTCTCCTTTCTTAATTACCGTGCCAGAATTTATGCGTCGTATGAAAGAAATGCAAGCTTCTGGTGGTGGAGGTGGAATGATGGGAATGGGTAATTTACCTGAAATGTATAACTTAGTGGTTAATACAAATCACCCATTAGTTTCTGAAATCTTAAATGCTGATGAAGACAAGAAAAAAGGATTAATTACGCAAGCTTTCGATTTAGCCAAGTTATCTCAAAACCTTTTACATGGTGAAGATTTAACCAACTTTATTAAGCGTTCTTACGAACTAATTAAATAAGTAATAAATAATTTTACAAAACCTCTTTGTTTATTCAAAGAGGTTTTTTTTGTGAATCTTCTTAAAAATCCTACTAAACTAGTTTAATTACTAATGCAAGTTTCTATTTTTGTAATTAAGTATTAAGGTAAAACATAAGTGATGGATACAGAAAATAATCCAATACAATCTAAAGAGCGAAAAAACACCGATTTTAAGCCCAAAACAAACGAACAATTAAATAAAGAAAATCCTTCTAGACAAGATAGAAGACAAGCTACTGAAGAACAGCTTAACAATCCACTACACGGTGTTAAACTTGCACAACTTCTAGAACGTTTAGTTGATTATTATGGTTGGGAAAATTTGGCAGAACACGTTAATATTAGGTGTTTTAAACATAATCCTACCATGAAATCTAGTTTAGGTTTTTTAAGAAAAACTCGCTGGGCTCGTGAACATGTTGAAGATGTTTATTTAGATATGTTAGAAGAACAAAAGCAATAAGATAATTAAAAAAATAGAAATCATTAAAATAACAAAAGCAAACAGCACACAAGCAAAACTATTTTCTAAAATTAGTGTTCCTTCTTTTTTAACTGCACATGGTCATTCTGCTCCTCCTAAAGATATGGATGCTTATATCGCTAACAATTTTAAAGAAAGTGACTTTATAAAAGAATTAGAGACTGTAGAAAATCAATATTATTTGTTAGAATATGAAAACAAAACTGCAGGATATTCTAAAATAATTTTTAATAAAACCTGTAAAGATGTTAATGCTAAAAACATCACTTATATGAGTAGGTTATATTTACTTGAAGAATTTTATGGTTTAGGACTCGGTAAAAAATTATTCGATTTTAATGTATTACTTTGTAAAAAGAACAATCAAGCAGGTATTTGGCTAAACGTTTGGGTAGAAAATAAGAAGGCAATTCAGTTTTATGAAAAAGTGGGTTTTAAAATAATAGGTGAAATTGATTTTCAAATATCAAAAACACACTCAAATCCTAATCACGTTATGTATTTAGCATTTTAAAAACAATTTACATAAACATATGTTATTTTACTAACTTTTTTTATAAAGTATATTTGTTTGCAATAAAAAAACAACTATTTATGAAAAAGGTTCTTTTAACTATATTAACTGTTAGTACAATATTTGTTTCTTGTAAACAGAATAAGAAAGACTCAGTTACAACACCCGTTAAAGAAAACAGCGCTTTTAATACCTTATTAAAAGAGTACAATGAAGGAAAACTAGAGTTAAAACCAATTGATGCTACTTTTGCGGGCGATAATCGTTTTAATGATCAGTTTCCGAACACCTTATCTAAAAAACATCAAACTAAAAGCACTACTTTTTATCAAAAGTACAAATCTAAACTAGTAAGTTTCAAAGACAATTCTTTAACTAAAAGTCAGCAAATGAGTAAAGCTGTTTTAGACTGGGATTGCGACATGGCCTTAGCTCAAAATGGTTTTAAAAATGATGCTTTAATGCCTATTAATCAAATGTGGACTATCAATTTAACAATGGGGCAACTAGGTAGTGGTAGCAGCGCACAGCCTTTTGATACCGCAAAAGATTACGAAAACTGGCTAAGTAGATTAAATGGTTTTCATGAGTGGTTGCAAACTGCTATAAAAAATATGCAACAGGGAATTAAAGAGGGCTATGTTTTACCTAAATCACTAATAAAAAAAGTGATTCCGCAATTTAAAACATTAGCAGAAACTAAAGTTGAAGAACATTTATTTTATACCCCAATAAAAAATTTCCCTCCAAATTTCTCTGAGATTGATAAGACAATGCTTAAAAAAGCATATTTAAATACGCTTGAAAACAAGTTGATTCCTGCTTTTAAAACAATGCATACTTTTTTAGCTACAGATTATGTAGAAGCAGGTAGAAAAAGTAGTGGAATTTCTGAAATACCAAACGGAATTGCTTATTACCAGCATGCTATAAAAAACTATACAACTACAAAAATGACCGCTGATGAAATTCATAACTTAGGTTTAACTGAAGTTGCTAGAATTTTATCTGAAATGGAAAAAGTAAAAACAGAAGTTGGTTTTAAAGGAAGCTTAAAAGATTTTTTTAATGATGTTCGTGAGAATAAATCATTAATGCCTTACACAACTCCCAAAGAAATTATAGATAATTTTAATGCGATTCATGATAAAATGCAACCGCAATTAGAAAAACTATTTGGTAACAAACCAAAAACAGCCTTTATTGTAAAACAAACCGAAAAATTTAGAGAAGCTTCTGCTAGTGCCGAATACAACCCAGGTTCTTTAGACGGAACACGTCCTGGAGTTTTTTATACACCGATTCCGGATGCTACTAAATACAATGTTTTTTCTGATGAATCTTTATTTTTACACGAAGCGATTCCGGGGCATCACTATCAAATTTCGTTAACGCAAGAAAATGAAGATTTACCAGATTTTAGAAAAACATTATGGTACAGTGCTTATGGAGAAGGATGGGCTTTATATACTGAGAATTTAGGTAAAGAATTAGGGTTATACACCGATCCTTATCAATATTTCGGAATGTTAGGAATGGAAATGCACAGAGCTATTCGTTTGGTTGTTGATACAGGAATGCATGCAAAAGGTTGGAGCCGTGAAAAAGCGATTCAATATTCATTAGATAACGAAGCTGAAGGCGAAGCAAGTATTATATCAGAAATTGAGCGTTATATGGCTAATCCTGGGCAAGCATTATCTTACAAAATTGGGCAATTAAAAATACGTGAGTTACGCGACAAAGCTAAAAAAGAATTAGGAACTTCTTTTAATATTAAAGAATTTCATAATCAGGTTTTAGAAACAGGTTGTATTCCTTTAGCTTTATTAGAAAGTAAAATTAATACTTGGGTTGCTAAAAACAAGTAGTTTTAAGCATGCTAAAATAAGTCATAAAAAATTCGCTTTGAAAAACTCAAAGCGGATTTTTTTATGCTGATTATAATTCTTTTGTAAAATGATTTTTGAGCATATAAACTTGACCAAAAAACATTATTGTAAAAAAGAAACAAGCATATAATATTGTATTAGAAACTGCAAAACCTTCAAATAAATTTGGCATCTGTAAACCTGATAAAAAATCGAAACTAAGATTAGGTATTTTAATCAATTTAAATGAACTTCCTCTTGATACATATAAAGTACTTGCCGTTAAAACTCCTAGAAGAACAAACCATATTTTAGTTGAAATTAAAGGCCTAGCTTTATAAACCTCAACATTTTCATTTTGCAATATTGTATCCATCAAATTAGCTGTAAAGTTTACAGACGGACTCTCTATTTCTATTTCTTTGATATACTTTTTAGTAAAAGCATCAAGTTTTTTTATATCTTTATTTTCTCCCATAATGATTAATTAATTCGGGTTCTATTTTCTTTTTTACTATATTTAATAAACTTTTTCTTGCTCTGTGTAGCTTTACTTTTACGTTTGCTTCCGAGAAATCTGTTACTTCAATAATTTCTTTTAAACTTAATTCTTCAAAATAAAACATCCATAAAATGGCTCTTTCATCTTCAGGTAAACTCAACATACAGTTATTTATTACTTCTGCCCGCTCTTTACGTTCAATTTCCTCTAAAACACCTTCTGTAGCTTTTATTTTATTAATAGTAACCTCATCTATTGTATCAATATTATATTTACCTTTATTCTTCTTTAAATTATCTAAAGAAGTTCGGTAACCAATTTTATAAAGCCAGGTAGAAAATTTTGAATCTCCTTTAAACTTATTTAAGTTTTTATAGGCTTTAATAAACGTATCCTGAGAAATCTCTTCGGCCTCCTCTCTATTCTTTGCCATTTTTAAAGCCAAAGTAAACACCATATTTTTATACCTATCTACTAAGATAGCAAATGCATTGGCATCACCCTTTAATACTTTATCAATATATGTTTGGTCGTTGTTAGTAGTCATTTTATTCTTTGACAGTATATTCTTTTAAAAGGTTACATAAATTTTTAAAAAAGTTTTTTATTTTTTCTGTAACCTTTTTTTTAATAACACGGTCATACTTGCAAACACATTAAAAATAATCATTTAAAATTAAAAATATGGAAGTAGCAGTTGTATTTATGTTCTTATTCGCAATAATATTCGGAATCTTTTATTTATTCTATTCTACACGTAATAAAGAACGTTTAGCTTTAATAGAAAAAGGTGTAGATGCAAAAATATTTATGCAAGGAGAACGAAAAAAATCAACATTAACAGGTAGAATCATCGTTTTAAACTTAGCCTTATTATTAATGGGTATTGGCTTAGGTATTTTCTTAGGATTAATAATAGATACATACACATCTATTAATGAAGATGCTGTTTACCCTGCAATGATTTTTCTTATGGCAGGTGTAGGTTTATTTGCAGGCTTTAACATTACTAAAAAATTAGATAACGAGTAAACTTTTTAATATCTTATATTTTAAAAGAGAATGAAACAAAGTTTCATTCTCTTTTTTGTTTTGTAAATTAGTAACCTAAATTTTCAATTCATATGAGAAAACTAACACTATTATTTTTTATTGCTACCTCAACACTAATTGCACAAACAGATGCTAAAATTTACGATATTATAAATACTATTTCTTCGGATAGAATTAAAGCAGATATAAAAACACTTACAGAATTTGGTACAAGAAATACTTTTTCTGATACCATTTCTAACACTCGTGGTATTGGTGCTGCAAGACGTTGGATAAAATCTGAATTCGATAAAATATCTAACAACTGTAACAACTGCATAAACACTATCTATCAAAAAGATTTTGTAACCAAAAAAGGTAACAGAAGAGTACCGCATGATGCTTGGATTGTAAATGTTGTAGCGATACAAAAAGGAACAAAATACCCTAATAGATATGTTATTATGAGTGGTGATATTGATTCGCGTGCTAGTAATACTATGGATTTTACAACCGATGCTCCTGGTGCAAACGACAACGCATCTGGTATGGCCGGCACCATTGAAGCTGCTAGAGTTTTAAGTAAATATAAATTTGAAAGTAGTATTGTCTATGTAGGTCTTTCTGGTGAAGAACAAGGGTTATTTGGTGGTGCAGGATTAGCTAAATATGCTAAAAAACAAGGTTGGGATATTATTGGTGTTTTAAATAATGATATGATTGGAAACATTACCGGAGTTGATGGTGTTATTGACAATCGTAGTTTTAGAATTTTTTCTGAACCAGTACCTGCTAATGAAACCGAAAGACAACGAAAAATGCGTCGCTTTTATGGTGGAGAGGTCGATGGAATTTCGCGTCAATTAGCTAGATATATTCATAAAACAACAAAAACCTACATGCCCGAAATGAATCCGATGATGATTTATAGGTTAGATCGTTTTGGACGTGGTGGGCATCACAGGCCTTTTAATGATTTAGGTTTTGCAGGAATCCGAATTATGGAAGCTCATGAAAACTACACACAACAACATCAAGATATAAGAACCGAAAAAGGCATAGAATATGGCGATACTTTTAAACATGTAAACTTTGGTTACGCAAAAAAACTAACAGCTGTTAACGCAATTACAATGGCTAATTTAGCGTTGGCCCCACCTAGCCCAAAGGAAGTTGCCATAGGCGGAATTGTAGAAGCTTCTGCAAAATTAAAATGGACTAAAGTTGAAGGCGCTAAAGGTTATAAAATTTATTGGAGAGATACCACATCTCCTACATGGGATAATGCTAGATATGTAGAGACTACTGAATTTACTTTAGATGGAATTGTAATTGACAACTTCTTCTTCGGCGTTGCATCTGTAGGTGAAAATGGCCATGAAAGTATTGTTGTTTTCCCTAATAAAATAATGCGATAATATTAAAAAAACGATATCGTTATTAAATAAGTTATAGATAATAATTAAATTTAAGTACCTTAGAAATCTCTTAAAAAAAATATAAAATGCAATTAGAAGAACTTGTTATAAAATTTAAAGAAAAGGATGTAAAGGCTTTCGAGAAACTACATCAAATGTATAATAAAAGTGTAGAGGGTGTTATTTTTAATATTGTAAGAGATAGAGAAATTGCTGAAGAAGTAACGCAAGATGTTTTTATTAAAGCTTGGAATAATATAGATTCTTATTCACAAAAAAAAGGACGTTTCTTTACATGGATTATTAATATTGCTCGTAATGCTGCTATTGATAAAACACGATCTAAAAACTTTAAGAACACTTCTAAAAACCTTGACGCTCAAATTTTCGTAGATATATTAGAGACTTACGATAGTTTAGACTCAAGAACCGATACCATTGGTATTAAAAACTTTGTTAGCAAGTTAAAAGACACTTGTGTTAAAGTAATTGAATTACTTTACTTTAAAGGTTTTACGCAAAAAGAAGTTTCAGAGAGCTTAGACATGCCCTTAGGAACCGTTAAAACTAGAAATAGAAATTGTATTAATGAATTAAGAATAATGCTTAAATAATGGAAGCAAAAAAACACATAGAATCTGGTACACTAGAACTTTATATTGCTGGCGCACTTTCTGAAAAAGAAAATGAGCAAGTTTATAAATTAATAATGGAGCACCCAGAAATTTTAAAGGAAGTGAGAGAGATTGAGAAGTCAATATCTTCTCTTACAGCCCATGTTGCTCCAAAAGAAAGTAAGAACTCTTTTAAAGACATTTTAATTAAAATGTTACAAGAAAAAGAGAGTACAACCAAAGTTGTTCCACTAAATACTTCGAAAAATAATTGGCTTACTTATGCTGGTTGGGCAGCAACTTTAATTATTGGTAGTACTTTACTTTTATCAATAAATAAAAACAATAATTTACAGGCCGAGTTAGATACCATCAATCAAGCAAAAGACCAGTTTGAAATTCAATTAGAAAAATCGAATACGTATTTAGCGCAAAACGAAAGCTTATTAAAGGTAATTAGGGATAAAGATATTGTTACAGTGCCTTTACAAGGACAAAAAGTACTTCCTGAAGCATACGCAAAGGTTTATTGGAACAAAAACACAAAAAACATTTACTTAGATGTACAAGGATTACCAGATCCTCCTAAAGGAAAAGTATATCAAGTATGGTCTTTAAAACTAGATCCTTTATCTCCTACCAGTTTAGGAACTATAGATAATTTTACAGCTAGTAAAAACAAAGTATTTACAATCAGTAATCCTAATGAATCTCAAGCATTTGGTATTACATTAGAACCTGCTGGTGGTAGTATTTCTCCTAATTTAGAGCAATTATATACGTTAGGAGCCGTTTAATTAATTTTTATTAATCATTAAATATAGCCGCTTTTAAGCGGCTATATTTGTTTCTAATACAGTCTTTATTTACCTTAAAAAATAGCTTTATTACATGATATAAATTCTTTAACCGCTATTAATTTAACTTCACAGTTACTATACTTTCACTGTATGTTTTTAGTATTCTGTTGATTTCTTCTAATCTTATATGGTTTTATTGAAGTTTAAAAACCTTTATTCTGTATTATCGCTTATGAGCTTAGAATGTTTTTTTGATTAATAATTATTAAAAATAACATGCAAGTTCTTTATTTAATAAAATGAACATAGCCGCTTAAAGCGGCTATGTTTTGTTATCACTAATCCTTCTAAAAAAATGATAACAGTTAATAATTGTCCCCCCGAACAATTATATATTTTAAAATGAATATCTTATTGATGCCTTTAATGAAAAAGGTGTACCTGGTGTAAAATGAATCTCCTCTACTGAGTTAGATTCATTTTGCAACCTAGATTCTGTAGCAAACTGAGTCTCATTCCAGTTTACATCAAATAAATTTTCCACAGATAAACCAAGCGTTATATCATTCATCTTATAACTAATATTTGCATCTGCTACAAAATAACCTTCTGCTACTATTGAATTATCTTCATTTGCTGGTCTATCTCCTAAATATCGATAATCGATTCCTCCAGAAAAATTATTAAAATTATTTACTGATAACCCTCCTGTTACAGTAACTATTGGTGCTAATGGTATGTTATCTTCACCCGATGGAGCTCCTAAACTTTTTGCTTCTGTTAAAGTAGCATCACTATTTAAATATAGCCAATCGTTAATTTGATATCTAAAACCTACATCTAATCCAAAACGTTCTGTTTTTCCTGAAGGTTCTATAATACCCGCATCACCTACATAAACCAATTCATCTTCTGATAATAAAAACCATAAGGCTGTGTTTATTGCTACTTTTGATGTAGGTTTCCATACATTTCCTATATCTAATCCGTAAGCTCTTGGTAATGTTTTTCTATTTGGTTGTTTAGCTACTACCCTTGTATCATTTGTATGAAACCCAATTCCTGATTTTAAAAACCACTGAGTTTTAGCATTGGCAGTATACGTTATACTTACTTTAGGGTTTACAATTACTTTTGATTTTGAAAACGTTTTATATTCATCTAACAAATAATCATTGTATGAAAAATTTAAATAATCTAAACGCAAAGCAGGTGCTATTGTAAACTTACCTAATTCAAATTCACTATTTAAAAAAGAATAATAATTTGTTTGATGTACTGCTCCTAATTGAATTTCATCTAAAACTTCTTTTCTTTGTAGCGTGTGAGAAAGTTCTAAGTTATTAATTATATCAGCTCTTAAACCTGTTCCGAAAGTTAAAGTTACAGGTGTGTTAGAAAGCTTTGTTTTCTTTTTAAACTGTGTATTAAATCCAAAAATATCTCTATTTTCTGTTTGTTTAATTTGATCGCCGTTTATAGGGTCATCTAAGAAAAAAGTAAAATTAGAAAATAAGTTAAAATTATAGTTTGAATAGAAAACGTTAGAAGTAACATTTACATCATTTTTTAAAACTTTAAAATGTTCTAAATTAATATTTGTTCTAGAGGTTGTTCCTCCTTCAGTATCATCAATACTTCCAAATCGAGTAATATTTCCATTTGCAACTTCTCTTACAGGAATTTGCCCCGATGCATCCCATTTACTTGTAAAGTGCGATGCTGATAATGACAAACTGCTATTATCATTTAAAAATGTTTTGTATTTTGAGAAAAGATTGATTCTGCTAAAATTCTGAGGAGATTCTACAAAACCATCTGTTGCCAAATACTCTATCGCTACATAAGCGTTATCTGTACTGTTTTTATCTAAAAGGTTAAACATACCTAATGTTCTAAAGGTGTTAAACTGCCCTATTCCTATTTCAATCTGACTTTCATCTAAATACGACTTTGTTTTAAAATCTACATAACCCGCAGTATTAAAATCACCTTTACTAGCATAATATGGTCCTTTACCAAAGTTTATTTTTTCTATTGTTTCGGGTATTACAAAATGCAAATCACTATATCCTTGTCCGTGCGCATGAGAAACCATATTTACCGGTATCCCATCTACAGATAAGGCTAAATCGGTACCATGATCAATATCAAAACCTCTTAAAAATATTTGCTCTGCCTTTCCTCCTCCAGCATGCTGACCTATAAAAAGGCCTGGTACTTTTTGTAAAATTTGCTGTGAAGAACTTACTGGTTTCTTATCTAAATCTATTCTAACAAAAGTTTGCAAAGGGTCTTGCTTACTAGACAATGTCATTTCATCTAACATAAAACTCTTCATAGATAAAGTTATAACATTTGCTTTGTTAAAGTTTTTTTTGGTTAATTGTATTATTTTTTTCTCGTATCCTAAAAGGCGAAACTCTACATAATCTCCATCTTTCGCTTTTTCGACCACGAATTTGCCATTTAACTCGGTATGTGTATGGCTATTACTAGTTACATTATATACATATACGTTCTCTAAAGGTTTGTTTTTTTTATTGATTACTTTGCCAATAAACTCTTGTGAAAACATGTTAAAATAACTTAAAAAAGTTAGAAAAAATAGTAGTTTAGTTTTCAAAATGATAGATTTTTAATTAGATTTTTAAAACTTTCTTCTCCATCAAAGGTCCTAATTCAAAAGAACTTTCCAAAAGTTCTTTTCGTATATTTTTTGCTTTTTTTTCGATACCATTTGCTTTATATATTTCTGCAATATGGTACTGAACTGATGGCTCGAAAGTTTTTCCTAATACGCTATCATTTATTATTTGTAAAGCCTTTGCATACTCTTTATTTTTATAATAATACCAAGCTAATAAATCATACGATTGCGGAGTTGGCCTATTATCTATTTCTTTTTTTATATAAGGGAATGCTTTTTCAGAATCATTAAATTCTTCAAGATATAATTTAGCCAAATGTTGGTTATACATTACCCCATATTGACTATTTTTAATAGCAGATAAATAAATATCTATATTTTTATTTTTAGCTATAGAATCATTTTCAAATTCAGCTATTTCAGCTTTTAACAAAAAATAATCTGGTGAAAAATGCTCGTCACTTATAATATCTAAAATTCGCAATGCTTCTTTGGGGTTTTTATCATGAGAAAACACAATCCAAGCAATACCTTTTTTAGCGTAGGCATTATTATTATCTAACGCTAAACTCTTTAAATATAAATTGTATGATTCTTCTATTTGACCATTATGACCATAAAAATCAGCTAAATTGGTATAACTCCAAATTTTAAGAGCTTTATCATTAGCTTCTTCGGCTTTTTTCATTCCTTTTTTCATAAAACGAATTGCCGAAGTCAAATCTCCCTGATAATCATGCCATTTAGAAACTCTTATTAAATAATCAAAATCTGAATAATCTTCAATTTTAGATAAATATTTAGATGCTTTATCTGTATCGCCTAATTCTAAATAAACATCAAAAAGCATTTTATGAGTGCTATTTAAATTATCACCATTTATTGCTGCTTTTTTTAATAAAGCTAACGACTCTTTAAATCTATGTTGTGATATGTAATTTCTTGCTAATGCTCGTAAACTCGATGAATTACTAAAATTAGTTTTTATGTTTATTTGAAGTAATTTATTTTCTGCTTCTATTAGGTAAGATATATTACCTTTTGATGAAAAAAGCATTGTATTTGCACTTGCTATTTTAGTTAAATAAGGGTATTGTGATGGCTGATTGTTTAATTTATTTTGCCAAAAATTAAGTTCTTTTTGAGCTAAAAAATCAGATACGTTTACTGTATTATTTAAAAACTTATTATAATCTAATTCTTTTGCTATGTTTGCTTCTTTAGAAGTTGAGCAACTTATAAGTATACTTAAAAAAGTTAATGCAAGTATTGTTTTTATTGTTTTCATAATCTAGAAGGATTAAATATTTTTTTTAAAAAACTGGCTGCCAACTAATCAGCAACCAATTTTTCGTAAGGTGAATTTGTTAATATTAAATTCATTACCATGGACTGGCTAAGTATGGGAAAGATGTTAAAAAATCTTTATCGTTAGCACTTACATTATCATCAGATAAGGTTGGGTTTTCAGACATTGTTAAACCAGTTTCTCCTCCAAAAATCAAAATAAGTTCTACTGTAATTACATCGTCTGCCAGTGCTCTACCTGTTAATACATTTGTTCCATCATAAAAGGTTGTTTTTCCATCTAATGATACAGTTAAAACATCTGTAGCTAAAACTCCTGCAAATGCATTTGCATCTAACCCTAAAGCATTTTTATCGGCATCATTGGCATAAGCAGGGCTTAAAGCCTTTAAGTTTGTTTCAAACATTGTAGCAAATGAGGCTCCTTGTTCAGAAGGTATTGTTACATTAAACATATCTTTTTTATCACTGTTTACAAATACTGTATTAACAGCTGGCCTACCCATTTGATCTTTCTGCACATACGTTCCTGAAAAACTAATTGTTGCTCCTTTTTCTATATTATCGTCATCACTACAACTTGCTAAGGCAAATATTGATAGAACAGACATTGCTATAATTTTTATATTTTTAAGTTTCATATTTCTTGATTTTTAAAATTTAACTGATATTTACTGCTTAGTTTTAGTTTCTACCCAAGTATTAATATTTCCTGATCCTCCGATCATCGCCTTAGGTACTTCAACAACAACAGATAATACATTTGTTCCTTTAAACGTATCTGACCCTGGATTATCAAATCCGGATGCGGTACCACCAATAATTTCTCCGTACTTAGCAAAATCCATAAAAAAAGGATCATCCCTAGGCCCAGCAAAAAACTTCATTGCCCCTTTACTTCCTATTATTACATTAGAACCATATGGAGTAATTGAAACGCCATACTCAGAACCATCTTGCGGTAAAGAGCTATTCAACCCTGTTGATGATGGTTTATAAGGTCCAAAAAAATACATTTTACCATCTCTTGGTGTTGCCTGAATAACCAAGTCTTCTACATTATCTAAATCTGTATCTATATTAAACTCAATTAACACATTCTCATCAAATTTAGCCGCACTTGTTGCTGTTGGACTTAATAAACCTTGAATATTTGCTACAAAGACTAAATTATCTGTGTCTTCAGCTTGAAATGCATAAAAATCTGTAATATCACTTGAACCTCCTTTTACATCTGGAGCTTCGATATGGTCTGCTGCAAAAAGCATCAATCCTATTAAGGCAAAAGCTCCTGCTCCGATAATTAGTTTAATTTTTTTCATGATTATAAATTTATTAGTTAATTATTCATTCACTCATACTTACGAGAAAATCTTTGCTACGGTTTTATTTTTTAAAAAAAAGTTAAATAATATTTATAAAAATCTAGGTTGTAGTTAAAAAACCCTTCTTATTTTAAGAAATAAATTATCAAATAAAATTATATATTTTGTATTTTAGTTTTTGAGCTTTAAACTGTTTTTAAGTAAAAAATAAGTAAACCTCTATTTTTAGAAGTTCTACTTAATTTATTAGCTATTATTTTTTTTATACTAGAATTAAAGCAGTAAAAATTAACTCGATAACTTAAATATAATTACAAATGAGTAAGATTCTTATCACTGGGGGAACAGGGTTAGTTGGAAAACAACTTCAAAAAAAATTAGAAGAAAAAAACCATAGTGTTGTTATTCTTACCCGAAGTCCGAATTTAAAAAATGAATTTAAATGGGACATTGCTAAAGAATACATTGATGATAATGCTTTTAAAGATGTTACACATATTATCCATTTAGCAGGAGCTGGTATTGCTGATAAAAAATGGACTACTAAACGAAAAAAAGAACTTATTGATAGCCGTGTAGCGTCTGCAAATTTGCTTTTTAAAAAAATAAAAGAGTTAAAAATTGATTTAAAAGGTTTTATTTCTGCATCAGGCATTGGTTATTACGGCGCTGTTACTTCAAACAAAATATTTTCGGAAAACGATGCTCCTGAGAATGATTTTATTTCGAAAGTTTGTGTAGAATGGGAAAATGCCGCTCATCAATTTAAAAAATTAAACACTTCGGTTACTATTTTACGAACTGGTATTGTACTTACAAAGTTAGGCGGTGCTTTACCCAAAATAAATACACCTTTATTTTTAGCCGCTTTAGGAACTGGTAAGCAATACATGCCTTGGATTCATATTGATGACTTATGTAACATGTATGTAAAATCGGTTGAAGATATCCGTTTTACAGGAATATATAATGCTGTGGCTTCTGAACACGAAACGAATGAAAGTTTTACTAAAAAATTATCAAAAACTATTGCTAAACCTAAACTTCCACTTAATGCCCCATCATTTGTTTTAAAAATGGTTTTAGGAGAAATGTCTTCTATATTATTAAAAGGCAGCAGAGTATCTTCTGTAAAAACATCTGCTATTTATTCTTTTATATTTACTGACTTAAAATCAGCTTTAAAAAATATTTATCATAATGAATGATAAACTAAAAAATCCGGTTTGGTATTCTTTAAATGAAACTCATAAAAATATAGCCATTAAATATGATGGTGTACAATTTTACGATCCTGAAATATGCCCTTTTGGTGCTTTTACCAATCATTTAAAAATAACTGCTGCTATAAATGAATATGCTAAACTTACAGATAGTTTTTTCTTAGTTACAGAGAATGAAATTCCAATTCACGATACCAACTTCGTTACTTTAGATAGAAAAATAGAAGGTTGTCAAATGGTACTACAAGATTTAATTGAGGTTACAATTACAGAGGAAATTATGCCACTTACACCAAAAAACATCAATGAAGTTTATGATTTAGTATGGTTAGTTATGCCTGGATATTTTAAAAAAAGAACTTTTGAAATGGGAAATTACTTTGGTATTTTTAAAAATAACAAACTCGTTTCAATAGCCGGACAAAGAATGCAAACCAACGATTTTATTGAAGTAAGCGCTGTAGTTACCCATCCTGATTATACTGGTAGAGGTTTTGCTAAACAACTAACTACTCATGTTACTAAAGATATATTAAAAGCAAACAAACATCCTATTTTACATACCACAAAAGGAAATACTGCTATAAGCCTATATGAAAAGTTGGGTTATAAATTAACTCGCGAAATGAATTGGTGGCTTTTTTATAAAAAATAGAAAGCTCAGACAGTACTGTCTGAGCTTTTTTTTGAAGAAAATAGTATTTACTTTTTAGTAATACTCATATTCATACTTGTTGTTAAATCCTGTCCTTGAACTTTCATTAACATTTCTATTTTAGATGTTAAAGCCACACCTGTTTTTTTATCAATATTCATGGTTCCTGTAATATTACCTGTTCCAACTCCTTCTACATTACCAGAAATATCTAACAACACATTTTTAGCAGTAATTGAATTTACTTTATAAATAAAATTCAATTTCATTCCGTTTGTATCTTTATCCATAGACCAAGTATCACCAACTGAAACTTCTTTTTCAGGATAAACTACGTTACTAGATTGTTGTGTTAAATTATTTGCGTTAGGAATATTAGGCTCAACTTTTGTTTCTATAACTTTACCTAAGTTATCTCCTTTCGTTGTTATTAACACCTTGATCATTGGTGCCATTTGAGCCTTCATAACTTCATCTGTAGGACTTAATTCTTCCTCTTTTTTACTAGAGTCATATGACATAAATTGACCTCCTTGTGCAACATTCATTATCATATTTGTAATTTTCATATCACTTTCGTAGGTGTTATCAGAAACTGCTTTAATTTCTTGATGCATTGTCATTTTTGTATTCATAGACATTAAACCTGCACCCATTTTTTGAGCTATTTCCATTTTCATTTCATAAACATCGCCTTTTTCATAGTTTAAACGAAGTAATACTTTCTCTTGGCCTACACTTACCATTGTTATACCTAATAACAATACAACTAATAAATTTTTCATCTTTTAAATTTTATTTTTTAATTATTCTGATAGCGAATATACACAAAAACAAAAAAGGCTTAGAAAAATTTCCTAAGCCTTTGTTTACTATACTATGTTGTTATTTAAAAATCTTGATTTACATCCCAAGATTCTAATATTTCTTTTAATGTTTTAATAAACATTCCTCCTAAAGCTCCGTTAACAACTCTATGATCATAAGAATGAGAAACAATCATCCTATGACGAATCCCTATAAAATCACCATCTTTTGTTTCAATAACAGCTGGTTTCTTTACAATTGCTCCTAAGGCTAAAATAGCTACTTGTGGTTGGTTTATAATTGGTGTTCCTGTAATACTTCCAAAACTACCTACATTTGTAACTGTGTAAGTACCTCCTTGAATATCGTCTGGCTTTAATTTATTTCCACGGGCACGACCTGCTAAATCATTTACTTGTTTAGTCATTCCTACTAAACTTAACTGATCTGCATTTTTAATTACCGGTACAATTAAATTACCATCAGGTAAAGCTGCTGCCATACCTAAATTAACATTTCCTCTTTTAATAATCTTATCGCCATCAACAGCAATATTAATCATCGGGTGTTTTTTAATTGTTTGTGCAACGGCTTGCATAAAGATTGGCGTAAAGGTTAACTTCTCTCCTTCTCTTTGTTGATATGCGTTCTTTACTTTATTTCTCCAATTAACAATATTGGTAACATCTATTTCTATAAATGACTGCACATGTGCAGATGTTTGAACAGAATCTACCATGTGTTTGGCTACTAATTTACCCATACGTGTCATTTCGATAACCTCGTCTTGACCGCTTAAAGTAACTGGTGCTGCTTGCGCTTTTGCTTTAGGCTTTTCAGCTTTAGCAGGAGAAACAACATCTTTAGGTTGATTGCCTCTATTTTCTAAATAAGATAAAATATCTGTTTTAGTAACTCTTCCTTCTTTTCCTGTTCCTTTTATAGTTTCTAATTCAGAGAAAGAAATCCCTTCTGTTTTTGCTATATTTTTTACTAAAGGAGAATAAAAACGATCACTAGATGAAGTATCAATAGCTCCAGAAACTTCTTCCTTAGCATCTTCAACTGTTTTCTCTACTGCTACCACAGCTTCTTTTACTTCTGCTTTTTTAGGTGTATCGTTTGAAGGAGTATCACCACCCTCTGTTTCAATAACGGCAATAGTTTGCCCTACTTGAATAACATCATCCTTATCAAATAATATTTCTACTAGAGTTCCTTCAACTTCACTAGGCACCTCACTATCTACTTTGTCTGTAGCTACTTCTACAACAGTTTCATCAATTTCAATAGTCTCTCCAATTTCTTTAACCCATGAAGTAATCGTTGCTTCTGCAACACTTTCACCCATTTTAGGAAGCTTCAATTCGTATCTAGCCATAATATTTATTTTTTAACGTTTGCGAAGTTACTAAAAACCTAGCATTTTTTTGTGGTTTAAATAATAAAAAAAACTTAAATATTTGATTTATTTTATATAATTCATAAAATTTAGCCTAAAAAACAGTTTTTATTAGCATAATACAAGCAAAACCAACTTTACGTTGAAAATTTCATATTCATATTAACACTTCTGATTATCAGTATTTATGAATTAATTATTACACCCAATTTTTAGGTTTTGCTAAAACTTCTAATAATTTAGCTTCTTCACTTCCTTTACCTGGCTCTTGATTATAAACCCATTGAACTACAGGTGGTAAACTCATTAAAATACTTTCGATACGCCCGTTTGTTTTTAATCCAAATAAAGTACCTCTGTCGTGTACTAAATTAAACTCAACATAGCGCCCCCTTCTAACTTCTTGCCAATCTTTTTGTTCTTTATTATATGTTATATCTTTTCTTTTTTCAACAATAGGCACATATGAGTTTAAGAAACTATTACCTACCTCTGTTACAAAGTTGTAACGATCTTGCATTGAAAACTCTTCCGTTTGCTTTAAATAATCAAAAAACAAACCACCGATTCCACGAGCTTCATTTCTATGCGCATTCCAAAAATAATTATCACACGTTTCTTTAAACTTCGGATGAAAATCTTTGCTATGCCTATCACAAGCCTCTTTACAAACCGAATGAAAATGAATAGCATCTTCATCAAACAAATAATAAGGTGTTAAATCCTGTCCACCACCAAACCATTGGGTAACTATATTTCCATCGCCATCATACATTTCAAAATAACGCCAATTTGCGTGTACCGTTGGTACAAACGGATTTTTAGGGTGCAATACTAAACTTAATCCACAGGCAAAAAAATCACCACTTTCAACGCCAAATTGTTTACATAATGCTTCTGGTAATTCTCCAAAAACCTTAGAAATATTTACGCCTCCTTTTTCAAAAATGTTTCCATTTTCTATTACACGAGTTCTTCCTCCACCGCCTTCTGTACGTTTCCAGTTATCTTCTTTAAACTTTGTTCCTCCATCTACTGCTTCTAATTTAGCCGTAATTGTATCTTGTAATTGTTGAATATATGCGTAAAACTGATCTTTCATTTGTTTAATTCTTGAGAAGCAAAAATACTTATTCTATTGCTTTTTTTAGTTGAATATTCTTAATAGTTTCCGTTGTTGCTGCTGTTACCGATAATGGTAAGACAAGTATAACTCCAATAACAGGCACCAATAAAAACAGCATAAATATAATTCCGTTTCCTATTGCTGTACCTTTATTTCTCTTTACAAAACTTACACTTTCTTTGTACTTAAAATGACGTTCTAAGGTATAATCCATATTACCAAAACCAGCATAATATGCTTGCATAATAAACAACAAAATTGCTGAGAAGAAACCTATAACAGGTATAAAACTAACTAGTAAAATAGGAATCGTAAAAAATAGTTCTCTTAAAAGGTTCCTTAGGTTTATTCGAATACCTCTTATTAATTGTTCTTGAAAAGAAGTTCTTCTATGTTGATGCGATTTTCCTGTTAAATAATGTTCTATTTTTTCTGAAACCGGACTCATAAATGGTGCCGATAATGCCATTACAATATGTTTATATAATAGTAAACCAATTACAACGATTAACAGTCCGCTAAAAAAAGTACTAAGCATTTCAAAGGCTTGCTTACCAAACTCCCATTTCCAAATTTCGGCAACATAATAACCTATGCTATCTGATAAAACATAGGCCGATAAGCCAATTAAAACAGCAGTTAAAACACTAATTAGTATTGGAACGATAAAATATTTCCACAATTTTAGTTTTGATATTATTTGAAACGCACCAAAGTATGCTTGCATTCCTTTTAAGATACCTTTTATCATTTTCTATTTTTTTACTAAAGTAAAAAACCTCTTTCTGTTAAGAAAGAGGTTTTTTTATAAATTATAAAGTAAGTTATTCGATTACCGGACTAATAAAGGCATCTAATTCTTTTTCATTAATTTCATTTACTTCATCCCAACTCATTTCTTTTGTTGGAGATACTGCACCTCTCTTAAAGTTTAAAATTTTCTTACTACTCGTAATTAAATATGCTGATGGGTAATCTAATTTATGTATAAAACCTGCTGTTCTTATCGAAGATCTATTTCCATTTTTTTCTTTAGAAGGCACCAAGAATATTCTTTTATCTAACTTCTTAGCCATTCTTTCTACACCTGCTTCCAAATCCCAGAATAACATTATAAATTTAACTTTACCATCATACTTTTCTACCATTTTATTTAAGGCAGGAATTTCTCCCCAACATGGTGCACACCAGGTGGCTGCAGCTAATAAAACAATAGGCGTATCTATTTTATCTGTACTAATAGTTTCTCCAGTTATTGATGTAAAATCGTAGTTAGAAATATATTTATCTTTTATACAGTTATACACAATATCGTCTAACATAGCTGCGTCATTGCTGGCTACTGAGATACAATCGTCTACTATATCTTTATAATATATTTTCTTCTGTGAAAAACTTTTCGTGACTAATAAAAGGGTTAATAAAAGTAATAATTTTCTCATTTTCAATATTTTAAGGGGATTAAGTCTTAAACCTTATACTCTTTTACCGCATCTACAAATGCTTTTGCATTTTCAAGCGGAATATTAGGTAAAATTCCGTGCCCTAAGTTAACAATATATTTATCTTTACCAAACTCATTTATCATTTGGTGTACCATTTTTTTTATTTCAGCTGGTGGAGACAGTAATCTAGAAGGGTCAAAATTACCTTGTAAGGTTATATTTCCTCCTGATAAATAACGTGCATTTCTTGCTGAACACGTCCAGTCTACACCTAAAGCAGAAGCTCCTGATTTTGCCATTTTATCTAAAGCAAACCAACAACCTTTACCGAAAGCGATTACTGGTGCTTCGTCTTTTAACGCATCAATAATTTGTTGAATGTATTGCCATGAAAATTCTTGATAATCTGTTGGAGACAACATTCCTCCCCAAGAATCAAAAACCTGAACAGCATTTACACCTGCTTCTACTTTTGCTTTTAAATAAGCAATTGTGGTATCTGTTATCTTCTGAAGCAATTGGTGTGCCAAAACTGGTTTTGTAAAACAAAAATCTTTTGCTTTGTCGAAATTCTTAGATCCCTGTCCTTGTACAACATAGCATAAAATTGTCCATGGAGACCCTGCAAAACCTATTAAAGGAACCTCATCATTCAACTTTTCTTTAGTCGCTTTTATCGCTTCCATTACATAACCTAATTCTTGATGAACATCAGGAACTACAACAGTATCTAATCCTTTTTGATCTCTAATCGGATTTGGTAAATAAGGCCCAAAATCTGGTTTCATTTGTACCTCGATATTCATTGCTTGTGGAATCACCAAGATATCTGAAAACAAAATAGCTGCGTCCATTCCGTATCTACGAATTGGCTGAACTGTAATTTCTGATGCTAATTCTGGAGTTCTACAACGCGTAAAGAAATCGTATTTCTTTTTTATTTCTTGAAATTCTGGTAAATATCTTCCTGCTTGACGCATCATCCATACTGGTGGGCGATTAACAGTTTCTCCTTTTAATGCTCTTAAAAATAAGTCGTTTTTAATCATACTATTTCGTTACAAAGACTATTTCTTTGCTTGTTTTATTAATTTTAACAATATGTATTGGTTGTGTAAGCGCCATTGTTACCATATCTGTTGGTTTTGGTCCTTCTGACAAAATTGTAACATGTAGCTTACTTTCTTTTTTTACTGTTTTTGATATCTCTATCGAAAATCCTCCTGTATTTCTTTTACTATCAACTGCAACTAAAACTATTTGCTTTGAAAAATCAATAGCATCTTTAAATTGAGTATCAACAGTTGTTTTGGCTAAGAAATCTTGCCATTTAGCTCTAGAGTTAATTACAATATTTTGTTTTGTAAATCCTTCAGAACCGTCACCTTTTAAACTACCTTGATATATAGAAATAATTTCAGCTGTTTCTTGGTTGTTATTATTAGGACATGAACTCATTAAAAAACTAAAAAAAATGGTTAGAATAATTTTCATAAATAGTTATTTTACATTTTAGATACCGCTTCCATTCCTTTATCAATTGCCTTAGCAATCTTTTGAATATCTTTTTCTGTTAAAGCTGATGATAAAAACCATGCTTCGAACTGCGATGGAGGTAAGAAAACACCGTTATGCATCATTTCCCAAAAAAAGGTAGCAAATTTTTTAGTATCCGAAGTTTGTGCTTCTTCAAAATTAGTTACCGTAACATTCGTAAAAAATGGATTGATCATAGAACCAAATCTATTTACCGTAATTTCTACACCGTGTTTCTTTGCTTTTTCTAATAAGAATACTTCAATAATTTGAGCAATCTCATTAAATTTCTCATACGGATTTTGTTTCTTTAACTCTGTTAAAGTAGCAATTCCTCCTGCCATAGCAATCGGGTTTCCACTTAAAGTTCCTGCCTGATACATTCCTCCTAACGGTGCTACTTCTTGCATAATTTCATTACGCGCTCCATAAGCTCCTACCGGAAAACCACCACCAACAACTTTACCTAAACACGTAATATCTGCTTCTACACCCAGTAATTCTTGCGCTCCACCAAATTTAGAACGGAAACCTGTCATTACCTCATCAATAATTAACAAAGCTCCTTTAGACTCTAAATACGTTTTTAACTCTTTTAAGAAATCATTTTGCGGAATTACAACTCCCATATTACCCGCAATTGGTTCTAAAATAACCCCAGCAATATCATCGTGCTCTTCAAAATGTGCTTTTACACTTTCTAAATCGTTATATTTTGCTATTAATGTATTTCTTACCGCTCCTTCAGGAACTCCTTTAGAACCGGGTAAGCTTAAGGTTGCTAAACCAGAACCTGCTGCCACTAATAAAGCATCTTGATGCCCATGATAACAACCCGAAAACTTTATAATTTTATCTTTTCCTGTAAATGCTCTTGCTAAACGAATTCCACTTAAAACAGCTTCTGTTCCTGAATTTACAAACCGAACTTTATCCATTCCTGGAAAAGCATCACAAACAATTTTTGCTAATTTAATTTCATTTTCTGTTGATGCACCAAAAGTATAACCGTTCTTTAAAGCTTTATCTATTGCTTTTTGAACTTTTTTATGGCGGTGTCCTAAAATCATTGGTCCGTAAGACAGCACCAAATCTACAAACGTATTACCATCTACATCAGTAATTTTGCTTCCTTTTGCTTTTTTGATAAACAACGGATTTCCTCCTACTGAAGAGAATGCTCTTACCGGAGAATTTACAGCTCCTACAAGGTTTTCTAATCCCTTTTTATATAATTTTTGTGATTTTTTAAATTCCATCTTTTAAAATATTCTGTCATTCCTGCGCAGGCAGGAATCTCTTATTTAATGAAACCAATTTTCGGATAAACCCTTCCAATCGGTATTGTTTTCAATTATTAAATTAACTTTCCAATCTCTTTTCCAATTTTTCAAATTCTTTTCTCTTTTGATAGCTTCATCTATATATTGATGAACTTCAAAGTAAACTAATTTATCTAAATTATATTTTGAAGAAAATCCTTTTACTAACTTGTTCTTATGTTTAAATATTCTTCTTTTTAAATCATTTGAAACACCTATATATAAAACTCCATCTTTTTTATTTGTAATAATATACACATAATATTGATGATTCGTTTTATGCACTCCTCTTCTATTATGAGATTCCTGCCTGCGCAGGAATGACACTATTAATAATCTTTATTTTTTAACAATATTTTTGCTGCTTCTTTTGCAAAATAGGTAATAATAATGTCTGCTCCTGCTCTTTTCATAGACAGTAAACTTTCCATCATTACTTTTTCACCATCAATCCAACCTTTTTCAGCTGCGGCTTTAACCATTGCATATTCTCCACTTACATTATAACATGCAATTGGTCGGTCGAAATTATTTTTTAAATCTCTAATAATATCTAAATATGATAAGGCTGGTTTTACCATTAAAATATCTGCTCCTTCTTGATCATCAAAAGTAGCTTCACGCATTCCTTCATCTCTATTAGAAGGATCCATTTGATAGGTTCTTCTATCGCCAAAAGTAGGCGCAGAATCTGCTGCATCTCTAAACGGCCCATAAAAAGCTGAAGCATATTTTACTGAGTACGCCATAATTGGCAAGTTTACAAAACCTGTATTATCTAAAGACTGGCGAACCATATCTATCGTTCCGTCCATCATTCCTGACGGTGCAACCATATCTACTCCTGCTTTTGCATGCGAAATAACTTGTTTTGCTAAATTTACCAACGTTGCATCATTATCTACATCGTTGTCGTGAATAATTCCGCAATGCCCGTGTGAAGTATACTCGCAAAAACAAACATCTGTGATTACGTATAAATCTGGATAGTTTTTTTTTATAAAACGGATTGCTTGCTGCATAATTCCGTTATCGTTCCATGTTTCTGTTCCTTCATCATCTTTTTCAGATGGAATTCCGAATAATAAAACAGCGGGGATATTTAATGCTACAACCTCATCTAATTCTTTAGAAATTGTATCTAAAGAAAAACGTTTAATACCAGGCATTGAAACTATTTCTTTTTCAATTCCGGTTCCTTCTTCTATAAATAAAGGATAAACAAAATCATCTACAGACAGTTTTGTTTCCTTTACCAATCTTCTGATGCCTTCTGTTTTTCTTAACCTACGTGTTCTAAACATAATTTGTCACTTGTTAGGTCGAGCGCAGTCGAGACCTCATTATAAAATCCTCTTTTATGAGCCGCACTCATTATTTTCTGCAAAATACAATTTGCAGAAAATAATGCTCGAGGTGACTTTTATTATTTCTTAACAAAATGTGAATTCACTAATTCTACCACACTTTCTACCGTTGGTAAATTAGCTACTTGTACATCATCAAAATGTTTTCTTGCTTCTTTAGCGGTGCTTTCGCCAATACAAAAAGCTACTTTACCAGCAACATTTTCTTGCATATAGCTTTCAACCCCTGATGGACTGTAAAACAACACTCCGTTTACTTTCTCATCAACTTTAGACGGACTGTACATTGTTTTATATGCCTCTACTTCGTTTACCATAATTCCGTTTACTTTTAAAGCATTTGGCAAGGTATCTAAACGTAAATCACTACAAAAATAAGTTACTTCTTGTCCTTTTATTTCGTTAGCTAAATAAGCCGCTAACTTAACCGCATTTCTTTCAGACTTTACTACTTTTCCTATTTTTTGTTCGATTAACTTTTTTGTTCTTCTCCCAACGCAGTAAATATTCTTAAATTTTAATTCATCTGCAGTAAAAGAGTTTGCGATTGCTTCTGCACCGTTTTGACTCGTAATAATTACATTTTCAATCTCATTCTTAATTACTTTAGGTGCAATTCTGTTAAAACGTATTTTAATAAAATCACTATCTTTAATACTTACAGATGCTGGCAATAAGTCTTTTTGAATTTCTGATAACTTCTTAGTTGAGTATATAGAAAACTCTTTTTCTACCTCAACATCATCGGCCATTAATTCTTTTCCTCCTTTATTAATTACATAATCAGCACAATCTTTTGCTAAAAAACGATGACGTCCTACTTTTGCATTTTTTGTTACTGATATTTTCTTTTTACCGTCCTTACTTAATAATAAACCTTTAAAGTTTATTTCTTCTGTTTTAGGATCAACATAAGCCAAGGCTCCTATTGGTGCTGTACATCCGCCTTCTAATAAATTTAAGAATTCACGTTCTATACCCACACAAACTTGTGTTTCGTAATGGTTTAATTGCTCACAGGCATCTTTAGAAAAATCATCATTTTCTAAAGCCGTAATCATAATAGCACCTTGTGCTGGCGCAGGAATCATCCAAGAAAGATTAATTGCTCCTTCTGGTCTTTTTCCTAATCTCTCTAAACCAGCTGCTGCAAAAATGGCACCGTCCCACTCGTTATTTTCTAACTTTTCTAAACGTGTATTTACATTTCCTCGTAAACCAACAACTTCGTGTGTTGGGTAACGATTTAACCATTGTGCTTTTCTTCGTAAACTACCCGTTGCTATTACACCGTTAGGTTGCCCAAAAAACTCTTCGTTATCTTTTAAAACTAAAATATCGTTGTAATTGGCACGTTTTAAAACAGCTGCTTGAATAATTCCTTCTGGTAATACTGTTGGAACATCTTTTAAAGAATGTACTGCAACATCAATATCGCCATTTAACATAGCGATATCTAAATTTTTAGTAAAAATTCCTGTGATTCCTAATTCATACAAAGGCTTGTCTAAAACAAGATCTCCAGCAGATTTAATTGGCACTATTTCACATTTATACTCTAATTCTTCTAGTCCTTTACGAACTTTGTTTGCTTGCCACATAGCCAATTGGCTATCACGTGTACCTATTCTAATTGTCTTCTGCATGGATAGTTTCTAAATTTGCACCAAACACTTTAGCCATTACCTCTATACTATTGTTTACAGAAGTTTCTTCAGCTTTTAAGTGCTTTACAAATTGTGTAGTTATTTTTTGAATAAATCTCGAAGTAATTACTTCTGCCTGAATTTCATCAAAGCCTTTTATTTTTTTCTTATGAAAAGCTATTTCGTCTTGTTGAATTGTTTTTAACGATTCTTTTAACGCTGTAATAGCTGGTGTAAATTTTCTATGATTTAGCCATTCACTAAACTCCTCTTTATGAGTTTCAATAATAGCTTCAGCGGTGGGTATTTCTTGCTGACGAATTGCTAATGTTTCATCAGTAATTTTAGATAATTCATCAACATTTATCAACGTAACATTTTCTAATGCTGCTACTTCTTTCGAAACATTTGCTGGCATCGATAAATCTAAAATCAGCAATTCTTTATTCGTTAAAATATGTTCTCTTTTGATAGTCGCTTCAGAAGCTCCTGTAGAAACTATTAAAATATCTGTATTAGCTACTTCTTTCGTTAAATTATTATATTTAACTTTTTTTATAGAAGGATGTTCTTTTACAAACTCGGCTGCTTTTTCTTCGGTTCTATTAATTAAACTTACTGTTTTATTCTGGGTATATTCAGCTAAGTTCTTGCAAGTATGTTTTCCCATTTTACCCAATCCGAAAACTAAAATATTTTTCGAATTGTAATTTGGCGAATTTTTAATGATGTATTGCACTGCGGCATAAGAAACCGATGTAGTTCCTGAACTTAACTTCGTTTCATTTTTCACACGCTTACTTGCCTGCATTACTTGATTTAACAAACGCTCGAAATATGCATTGGTAGTTCCTACTTCTTTTGCTAGTTTAAATGCTTGGCGCAATTGCCCAACAATTTCGTAATCTCCTAAAATTTGACTATCTAAACCAGTACCCATCCTAAAAAGATGCGTAATTGCTTCTTTGTTTTTATATACATTAGAAACTTGTGCAAACTCTTCTACTAATCCGTTTGAATATTTACAAAGCATACTAATTAACTGAAAAGGATGCTCGGCAAAACCAGTAATTTCCGTTCTATTACAGGTTGACAACACAAAAACACCATCAACACCGTTTTGTTTTGCTTCTTCTAAAAGTTGTATCTGATTTTCCTTAGAAATACTAAACTTTCCTCTAATCATAGCATCAGCTTTTTTGTAACTAACGCCTATGTTATATAAATTCTTATGATGTGTATCCGCTGTCATTCAGTCTTCTTCAATAAGGTGGGTCAAAAATATAAAGATTAAATAAAAAAAAATGTCGCTGAAAGAACTTTTAATGTCGTTATCAGTTTTTTAAACTAAAAACATCTCTAAAACACAGATAAAGTGTATTTTTGCAATAAAATCAACTAGTAGTAGTGTTTTAATTTAGAGTCGTTCTAAATAAATTATTTTTAAATCTATTTTGATCTATGTCAAAAAACATCGCAGAAAGTACGTTTAGAGAAGTATTGTTAGAAAAAGGTTTTTTTGTCTTAAAATTTCAAAATAACTCTAACAAAACAGAAGTTTATAAAAGAGATATCGACAACTCTTATATACAGCTACATTATTGTGTAAAAGGAAATTGTAAATTCCATTTTAACGAGAACAGCTATACTTTTAATGTATTAGATAAACATGCTATATTTTTATACAACCCGCAACAAAATCTGCCCATAAATTTAGAAATTTTACCAAAAACATCTTTGGTATCTGTTTTAATCACTATCGAAAAATTTCATGCGCTATTTTCTAAAGAAGCTAGCTACATTCCTTTTTTAAGTGACGACAACAAGAATAAAAAATATTACGACAATACAGCAATAAGCACAAACACCTTAATGGCTTTGCAGCAAATTTTAACAGCGCAAAATCATAGCTCAATGAAAGATCTTTATATCAAAGGAAAAACATACGAGCTACTGAGTCTTCATTTTGATACTGGCGAAAATACAGAAAATGAATATTGCCCGTTTTTAGTTGATGATCGTGAAATATTAAAAATCAGGCAAGCTAAAGATATTATTATCTCTAGAATGAGCGAACCACCAACCTTACAAGAATTAGCTACCGAAGTTGGCTTAAACTTAAAGAAGTTAAAAGAAGGGTTTAAGCAAATATATGGCGATACTGTTTACAGTTTTTTGCTTGATTATAAAATGGAACATGCACGTAAACTTTTAGAAAGCAACCAATACAACGTAAATGAAGTTGGCTTACAAGTTGGCTACAGTACATCTAGTCATTTTATCGCTGCTTTTAAAAAGAAGTATGGTACCACACCAAAACAATATGTAATGAGCTTACAAAACAACTAAATGAAACAACTTACACATTACGACATCGAAAATAAGCAACAACAATTCCCTATAACTATTGTTTGTGATGCTATTAGAACTCCAGAAAATATTGGTATGTGTTTTCGTATTTCTGAAAGTTTTGGTGTGCAAAAAATATTTTTACACGACAGTTCTCCTTCTGTAAAGAATAGAAATGTATCTCGTACTGCTAGAAACACCATAAATCAAATTGAACACGCTACTTACAGTAATTTCAATTCATTAATAAATCAATTAAAAAAAGAAGGAAATACTATTATTGGTATTGAAATTACTGATGATAGTATAAATATTCAAGATTTTGATTTCACATCAACAGAAAAAATAGTTTTACTTTTGGGTAGTGAGCGAAATGGAATTGAAAATACAGACTTATTAGATGCAACTGTTGCAATACCAATGTACGGACGCAACTCATCTATGAATGTAATACATAGTTTAAGTATTGCTTTATATGAAACAACAAACCAGTTAAATAATAACATCTTAATAGATAAATAAAAATGAAAGGAGCTTTATTAGTAAACCTAGGATCACCAGAAAGCACAGATCCAAAGGATGTGAAAAAATATTTAGGAGAGTTTTTAATGGACGAACGTGTTATTGATGTTCCTTATTGGTTTCGTTCGTTTTTAGTAAAAGGAATTATTTTAAATACGAGACCAAAAAAATCTGCCGCTGCTTATAAAAAAATATGGTGGAAAGAAGGTTCGCCTTTAATTGTACTTTCTGAACGATTACAAAAAAAAGTACAACAAAAAACGGAACTTCCTGTTGCCTTAGCAATGCGTTATGGTACAATGACCATAAAAAAAGGATTACAAGAGCTACACGATAAAGGGGTTACAGAAGTTATGTTGATTCCTTTATATCCGCAGTTTGCCATGGCTACAACCGAAACTATAGTGGTTTTAGCCGAAGAAATTCGCAAAGAGTTCTTTCCTGAAATGAAAATAACAGATGTTCCTGCGTTTTATAAAAAATCTGAATATATTAAAGCTTTATCAAACAGTATTAAAGATTATTTAGCTGATAAGGATTACGACCACTTATTATTTTCTTACCACGGAGTTCCAGAACGCCATATCCGAAAATCAGACATTACTAAAAGTCATTGTAAAATAGATGGCAGCTGTTGCAATACACCTTCAAAAGCACATGAGTTTTGCTACCGCCACCAATGCTACCAAACAACCAAAAATGTTATTGCTGAATTAGGTTTAGATGAAAATATGGTTACTACTTCTTTTCAATCTCGCTTAGGTGTAGACCCTTGGCTACAGCCATATACAGATAGAACTATTGTGAAAAAAGCCGAAAAAGACGGAGTTAAAAAATTAGCTATTGTTACGCCTGCTTTTGTATCTGATTGCTTAGAAACATTAGAAGAAATTGCAATGGAAGGTAAAGAAGAGTTTTTAGAAGCCGGTGGAGAAGAATTTTATACCGTCCCATGCATTAACGACAATGAAGAGTGGATAGATGTTTTAGCTGGTTGGATTAATAAATTTTAACTCGTAAGTTCGTAAAAAATAAACTGTCCGACTGAATGCAGTCAAGACCTAAAATCTTCTCGATTGCGCTCATAGAGACATAAACTTTAAGAAAAATGGATTTTTTATACGTAAAGGCATTACATATTATTTTTGTAGTTACTTGGTTTGCTGGCTTATTTTATATAGGTCGCTTATTTATTTACCATGTAGAAGCTGAAAAAAAAGACGAACCTGCGAAAACTATTTTGCAAACACAGTACAAATTAATGACAAAACGCTTGTGGTATATTATCACTTGGCCCTCATTAATTTTAGCTAGTTTTTTTGCTTTTTGGATGCTGTATAAAAACCCTGCTTATATTCAAATGCCTTGGATGCACGTTAAACTCGCATTTGTTTTAGCTTTATATTTTTACCACGGATTTTGTCACAAAATATATAAAGAACTACAACGTGATAAAATTAACTATTCTCCAACAAAACTAAGAATATTTAACGAAGCACCAACGGTAATTTTATTTGCCGTAGTATTTTTAGTAGTTTTAAAAAGTGCTATTAATTGGATTTGGGGAGTTGTTGGTATTGTTCTTTTTGGTGTTTTATTGATGATAGGAATTCGTTTTTACAAAAAAGTAAGAGCTAAAAAATCATGGGATAAATTTGAAAAAGAATTGATTGAAGAAGATAAAAAATCAGAAAAATAAACATTAAAAAACAAGAGGTTTAAAACCTCTTGTTTTTCCTATCCTTTTATAGATTGTTCAAAAGGTATTCTATTAACAATACTTCTACCAAGCGTAACTTCATCAGCATATTCTAATTCATCACCAACCGAAATTCCTCGTGCAATTGTAGATGTTCTTATATTACATTTTTCTATTTGCTTGTAAATATAAAAATTCGTTGTATCACCTTCCATAGTAGAGCTTAAAGCAAAAATCAATTCTTTAATCTCCCCTTCTTTTACCTTATTCACTAAAGAATCTATTTGTAAATTTTGTGGTCCAATGCCTTCAATAGGCGAAATTTTACCACCCAACACATGATATACACCTCTAAACTGAGCTGTATTTTCAATCGCCATTACATCACGAATATCTTCAACAACACAAACTATTTCTGCATTTCTGTTCGGATTGTTACAGATATCACACAAGGCGGTGTCTGAAATATTATGGCATTTACTACAAGCTTTCACATCGTTACGTAAATCAGTTAAAGCAGCTGCTAAATACTTTGTATTACCTGTAGGCTGTTTTAATAAATGCAAAACCAAACGAAGTGCAGTTCGCTTACCAATACCAGGTAACCTACTCACTTCATCTACCGCTCTTTCTAATAATTTTGATGAAAAATCCATTTTGCAAATTTACAATTTTCAAACATAGTCAACTAACATATCTCACTTTAAAAAAGTATCTTTGTATTTAAAATTTAAACAAGCATTTATTCATGAATTCAGATATAAAAAACATAGAACCTAAAGCAGTTTGGAAAAATTTTGCACTTTTAAACGCAGTACCTCGTCCATCAAAAAAAGAAGAAAGAGTTATTCAGTTTATGGTTGATTTTGGTAAAAGCCTTAATCTTGAAACGATGGTTGATAAGGTTGGTAACGTAATTATTCGTAAGCCAGCTTCTTCGGGTATGGAAAATCGTAAAATGATTGTAATGCAAAGTCATTTAGATATGGTACATCAAAAAAATTCTGATACTGTTTTCGATTTTGATACAGAAGGAATTAAAATGTTTATTGATGGAGATTGGGTAAAGGCAGATGGAACAACTTTAGGTGCAGATAATGGTTTAGGTGTGGCCTCTATTATGGGAGTTTTAGAATCTAAAGATATTGCACACCCAGCAATTGAAGCCTTATTTACTATTGATGAAGAAACAGGTATGACCGGTGCAATGGGGCTAGAAGGCGGAATTCTAGAAGGTGAAATTTTATTAAATCTAGATACCGAAGAAGATGATGAAATTGGTATGGGTTGCGCTGGTGGTGTAGATGTTACCGCTAGAAGAAATTACGAAGAAGAAATTACCCCTAACAACACAACTGCTTTCTCTATTTCAATTACAGGTTTAAATGGTGGCCATTCTGGAATGGATATCATAAAAGGTTTAGGGAATGCTAATAAAATAATGAACCGTTTATTATTTGATGGTTTTACAAACTTCGGCTTACGTGTTTCTGAAATTAATGGTGGTAGCTTACGTAACGCAATACCACGTGAAAGTTTTTCAACTGTAGTTATCGACACTGTTTCTAAAGAACCTTTCTTATTTGAAATTCACGAATTAATAAATAGTATTAAAGCAGAATTCTCAAAATTAGAACCTAATTTATCAATAGAACTGAAAGTTATTGAAACTCCTAAAAAAGTAATGGATTTAGGTGTTCAAGAAGGATTAATAAAATCAATATACACTGCATTAAACGGAGTTTACAGAATGAGTCCGGATATTGAAGGACTAGTGGAAACATCAAACAACATTGCCCGTGTTATTGTAAAAGATGGTGCTATTAAAATTGGCTGTTTAACACGTTCTTCTTCTGAAACTAATAAATGGGATTTGGCAAACTCATTACGTGCTGCTTTTGAATTAGCTGGTTTTGATGTAGAATTTTCTGGTACCTATCCTGGATGGCTACCAAATATAAATTCTGAAATCTTAAAAATAGTAGATAAACTATATGAAGACTTACATGGTGAAAAAGCAAATGTAGCTGCTTGTCATGCTGGATTAGAATGTGGAATTTTAGGACAAAATTATCCTAAAATGGATATGGTTTCTTTTGGACCTAATATTAAAGGAGCACACTCACCTGATGAACGCGCACAAATTTCATCTACTCAAAAATACTGGAAATTTTTATTAGAAATTTTAAAGAACATCCCTAACAAGAATTAATAGCTATATTAAAATAAATACTAAAACCACAACTTACAAGTTGTGGTTTTTTGTTT
>CAXHZZ010000001.1:0-106849 GCA_964021635.1 uncultured Tenacibaculum sp. | reverse complement strand
CAGGTTCCCAGTATTGCACTTGACTATCGTGTAAACCTGTTGTAATTAACATATTCGGATATTTTTGAGCCTTAACTTGATCGTAAGGAGAATATGATTTTATATAATCATAATATTCTTTATCATTCGGATTTCCCCATTCGTCATACTCACCTGTTGTTAACGGAATCGTATCATCTATCATTGTAGAAATTACATCTACAAACGGCACAGCTGCTATAATACCGTTGTATAGTTCTGGATTCATATTAACAATGGCTCCCATTAACAATCCACCAGCAGATCCGCCCATAGCGTATAAATGTTCTGGTGAAGTATATCCTTTGTCTATTAAATACTTCGAGCAATCAACAAAGTCGTTAAATGTATTTTTCTTATTCAACATTTTACCATCTTCATACCATTCACGACCTAAATATTCGCTTCCTCTAATATGTGCCAAAGCATATACAAAACCTCTATCTAACAAACTTAAACGCGTTGTTGAGAATCCGTCTGAAATAGTATATCCGTAAGAACCGTAAGCATATTGCAAAATCGGAGTATCTTTTGTTAACTTGGTGTCTTTATGGTGTACGATTGATAATGCTACTTTTTTACCATCACGAGCAGTAACCCAAATACGCTTACTTGTATAATTATCTTTATTAAACTTACCGCCTAAAACCTCTTGCTCTTTTTTAATTTCTTTTGATTTATCTTTCATATTAAAATCAACGATCGAGCTAGGGGTTGTCATCGAATTGTATGAATAACGAATAATATCGGTATCAAATTCAGGATTTCCATACACACCTGCTGAATATGTTTCTTCATCAAAAGGTAAATAATAATCAGCTGTATTATCCCAACGTTTAATACGGATTTTATTTAATCCGTTATTTCTTTCTTCTAAAACGATATAGTCTTTAAAAATTGAAAAATCTTCGAATAATGTATCTTCTCTGTGCGGAATTACATCTACCCAATTTTCTTTTTCCGTCTTATCTTCAGGAGTTTTCATCAACTTAAAGTTGGTTGCTCCGTCTTTGTTGGTTTTAATATAAAAATGATCTTCGTAATGAGCAATGTCATATTCTAAATCGCGCTCACGAGGCTGAATCATTCTTAATTCTTCCTTCGGGTTATCCGCATTTAAAACCTGATATTCTGTAGAAACAGTACTGTAAGAACCTACTACAATATATTTTTTAGATTTCGTTTTGGTTACAAAAGCACCGAAAGTTTCATCTTTTTCTTCAAAAACTAATTCATCTAATGCTGAATCTGATCCTAAGACATGCTTGTATATTTTTGATGATCTTAAAGTTACAGGATCTTTTTTAGCATAAAATAATGTTTTATTATCGTTTGCCCAAACACTTCCTCCTGTTGTATTTTCTATAATATCCTTATACAGTTTACCTGTTTCTAAATTTTTAATTCTGATAAAATACTGACGACGACTTACCGTATCTGTAGCAAAAGCTGCCAATGTATTATCTGGCGACACACTTAATCCGCCTAACTGAAAATAATCGAAACCTTTGGCTTCGGTATTTACGTTAAACATAATTTCTTCTACTGCCTCTAGGTTATCCTTCTTACGGCTATAAATAGGATATTGTTGTCCTTTTTCATAACGTGTTATATAAAAATATCCGTTGCTTTTATAAGGTACCGACTCGTCATCTTCTTTTATACGCCCTTTCATTTCTTCAAATAACTGTTCCTGAAACTCTTTTGTTTCTTTAGTACGCTCTTCGTAATAAGCGTTTTCAGCATTTAAGTAATCGTATACTTTTTGAGTTTGTTCATCTTTAACATCCGCATTTTTTTGCGCGTCTGTTAAACGCATCCAAAAGTAATCATCAGTACGTATGTCTCCATGTTTTTCTAAAGTTGTTGCTTGCTTTTCAGCAACTGGAGCTATAATATCTTTCTTCATTTCTTGTTTTTTGCAGGAAGCAAAAATAAGACTAAAAGCTATAGCAGGTAGCATTATTTTTTTCATTTTTATTTAGTTTGGTTAATTTCTTTGTGAAAATACTATTTTTGCTACAATTAAATTATAAAATAAAGAATAGATGTTTGGAGATATTTCTGGAATGATGGGTAAATTAAAAGATGCTCAAAAAAAAGTAGAAGAAACTAAAAAACGTTTAAACACGGTTTTAATTGATGAAGCTGCTGCGAACGAAAACTTAAAAATTACAGTAACTGCTAATAGCGAAATAAAATCAATTTCGATTAACGAATCGTTATTAGAAGATAAAGAAGAGTTAGAAGACTATTTAATTTTAACATTAAACAAAGCTTTAAAAAGAGCGCGTGATATTAACGAACACGAACTAGCAATTGCTGCCAAAGACGGAATGCCAAATATTCCTGGAATGGATATGTTTAAATAAACACCATGTATTTACAGTTAGAAGAATATATGTTGCCTTGTTTAAACAAAAAACTCTTTGGAGTTGATTGTTTAGGCTGTGGTATACAACGTGCATTAAGTTTATTAATTCATGGTGAATTTATTGCCGCTTTTAAAATGTATCCTGCTATTTATACGCTGTTATTATTTGCTGGGTTTATTGTTTTAAATTTCTTTTATAAAGTTAAAAACGGGCAAAAAATTATATTTACTTTAGCTCTTATTAATGTACTTATTATTGTGATAAGCTATATTATTAAAATGAATCAACTATTTAAATTTTATTAGAAAAAACTATGGAAAAACAAAAACTTCCCAATGCTACAACTTCATTAGTTTTAGGTATATGTTCTATAATAACTTGCTGCTGTTATGGAATCATCGGATTACCTTTAGGAATAGGTGCTTTTATTACAGGACAAAAAGCTATAAAATTAAACAACCAAAATCCTGATGTATATGAAGGGATTAATAATGCTAATATTGGTAAAATATTAGGTATTGTTGGTATTATTTTTAATTTATTTGTAATAGGTCTGATTATTTATGCATTATACCTAGTTGGATGGGATGCTATAAGTAATCCAGAGTTAATGCAAGAACGAATGAATGAATTACAAAATAGATAATCATAAAAAAGCGACCAATTTGGTCGCTTTTTTTATATCATTCCTTTTGCTTTAAACTCTAAATACTTGTTAATTACGTTTACCGATAATTGTTGTGGTTTCGTTAAAATAGCATGTATGCTATTCCGTTCTAATTCTTTTACAATTAGTCTTTTTTCATACGTATATTTTTCGGCTATTGTTTTATGATAAATACTTTGTAAATCTTCTGAGTTTTCTGTCACCAAACTATCTAGCTCTGTATTTTCAAAGAAAACCGTAACTAATAAATGTTTTTTAGCGATTGCTTTTAAATATGGTAACTGTCTTTTTAAAGCTGATATATGCTCGAAATTTGTATATAAAATAAGTAAACTTCGTTGGTTAATTTTTCTTTTAATCGTTGCATATAATAAAGCAAAATTAGCATCGGTAAAGTCGGTTGTAATATTGTACAACTCTTCATTAATGACCGATAAATTTGTTTTTTTATTACTCGCTGCTATAATTTTTTCTACATGTTTAGAAAACGTTAGCATTCCTGCTTTGTCGTTTTTTAATAATGCTATATTAGAAAAAGCCAACGCCGAATTTATAGCATAATCTAATAAACTTAATCCTTCAAAAGGCATTTTCATAACACGCCCTAAATCGATTATAGAATAAATAGGTTGCGATTTTTCATCTTGATATTGATTTACCATCAAGGCGCCTCTTTTAGCTGTTGCTTTCCAATTTACATTTCGCACATCATCACCCGGAATATAATTTTTAATTTGCTCAAATTCCATTGTTTGTCCGATACGTCGGATCTTTTTCATTCCGAATTCCGTTAAGTTATTGTGCATCGCCAAAAACTCGTATTTCTTCATCTGAATATAAGACGGATACACTTTTACTTCCTTATCGTCTGAAAAAGTATATCTTCTAGAAAATAGTTGCAAACTTGATGCAACGAAAACATGTACATTTCCGAATTTATAAGCGCCTCTTTCTACTGGGCGAACACTATACGTAAAGGTTGATTTTTCTGCGGATTGCAATGTTGTTCTGTAATCGAAATCTCTCTTTTGAAACTGTGTTGGCAATTCATCTATCACATTAATAAAAACCTGAAAAGGATAGTTATTTTCTAAGGTAATTGCAATTTCATTTTCATCAGAATTTGATAATTTATCTGAAACTACGCGCTTTGATGAAAATCCGTTTTTAAATCGATATAAAATAACTAAATCGATACTCATCGTTATTAAAAACAACCATACCAATACCCATGTTACATTGTAAATAACAGGAAACCAAAACGACAGTAAAAATAATGCCGAAAGCACGCTTATATAACTAAAAAAGCGACTGTGAATGTATATGGATTTAAAGAATTTAATCACTATCTCGGAACTTCTACAGATTGTACAATCATCTCAATAACCTTGTCTGTTGTCATCCCTTCCATTTCACGTTCGGGAGTTAACATAATTCGATGACGCAATACCGGATAAATACTCTTTTTTACATCTTCAGGAATCACAAAATCACGTCCGTTTATGGCTGCAAAAGCTTTCGAAGCCATTAAAACAGCAATACTTGCTCTTGGTGAACCTCCTAAATACAAGTGTGCGTTATTACGCGTATTTGAAATTAATTGCGCAATGTATTTTATAATTTTTTCTTCTACCAATACCTCAAAAATCTTGCTTCTGTATTCTAATAAATCAGCCTCTGTTAAAACAGCTTCAATTTTAGATTGTGGCAATGCTCCTTTTCTGTCATTATGAGCCGTAATAATTTTAATTTCTTCTTCTAAATTCGGATATCCAACGTTAATTTTGAATAAAAAACGATCTAATTGTGCTTCTGGCAACGCGTATGTTCCCTCCTGCTCTATTGGGTTTTGAGTTGCTAAAACCATAAATGGGGGATTCATTTTATACTGAATTCCATCCATCGTAATTTGCTTTTCCTCCATCACCTCAAACAAGGCTGCTTGCGTTTTTGCAGGCGCTCTGTTTATTTCATCAATCAATACAATATTAGAAAAAATCGGCCCTTTTTTAAACTCGAAATTTGATGTTTTCATGTTTAAAACAGACGTTCCTAAGACATCTGAAGGCATTAAATCGGGCGTAAACTGAATTCTACTAAAATCGGTCGCTATGGTTTTTGCTAGCAATTTTGCGGTTACTGTTTTTGCAACTCCCGGCACACCTTCAATTAATACATGTCCGTCTGCTAATAACGAAACCAATAACAATTCAATAAAACCTTCTTGACCAACAATTACTTTCGCTAGTTGCTTTTTTATTTTACCAACCGCTTCTTTTAACTTTGACAAGTCTATTCTGCTTGAAAATAGTTCACTTTCTTCTGTTGGAGTATTTTCTGTATTCATTTATATTATTTTTTTTATTATCTATCTTTTTTATTGACTATTTATATTAATATTTAATTTTAAATATTAGAATCAAAATCTTCAAAAATGATTAGGCAATTTTAAAATTTTAAAGGAAAAATTATCTTTATCATTTATACTAACAATTTCTTTTTCTGATAAATATGTTAATATTTTTTCCAACTTTTCCTTATTGTTTTTAATTTTATTTGAAAAATCATCTATCTTCCATTCACTACCATAATTTCTATAAAATCGTTCCAATTCTTTTAAAAATAATTTTTCTAATTTTGTAGTATTATATTCTAAAAAAGTGTTTTTTCTTAAAATTTTTAAAATAATTAGATTTACTTCTTTTTCATAATTTGAAAATTCTTTAATAAAATCTTGTTTTAAAGGTTCTATCAAAGCTACAAATTCCTTATTACTAATATTAACATACATCTCCTCACCTTCATTTATATTCCAAAACTTTATACTATTACATGTAATCTCATAACCATGATTTTCCCTTGCCCCTCCTATTACCGAATTTATAGATTCTAAAAAATCAATAAACTCTGAAGCAGGAAGTATAAATAAATACCCAATTAAAGGGTTATATTTTGTATCTAAATATTTATATATGTTTGGCAAATTCATTTTCAATAATTTTTCCGTATATCAATCTCTAATTTAAATTTCTACTTCTTAAACTCTTCAATTGCCTTATTTAACGCAATCAACTCTTCTTCTGAAATTTTATCTTTAGTATTTATGCTATCTATATTTTTAAATAACTCCTCAACTTTTTCTACTGAATTACCACTTCTGTTTGCTAGTTTATTATAAAAAATAGCGTCAATTTTTAAGGTTGATAATCGGTGTGTAATTCTTATATATTCTAAGAAATAATTTATTTTATGCGTGGCTATATTCTTATGATCCGATTTTTCATAATACATATTCGCAATCGTCCGTGTAAATGCTAATGTTTGATTTTTTAAAGGTGTTATAATTGGTATAAGTCGCTGATTTCTCTTTCCTTTAAAAATAACAAAAAACAATACACCTATTAACGCCATGTAATAAGCCCATTTAAGATGCTTCGAACTTAAAATGTAGTGCATTGGTGAAGAAATCCCGCTTTTCCCTGTTTTGTAATACGCATCCCAAAGAATTGTAGCGCTATTACTAGAACTAGTCTTTTGTACTTCTGAACTATTATTGTTATTAACATTTAAATACGATAAAACACTTGCTACATAAGTATAATTAGTATCTAAAAGCATGTTGTAGTTGGTAAATGCTTGTGGAAATGTATGCAAATAGAAAGTACCTTTTCCGAATTTTGTTTTGATAAAATTTGGTTTACGACTTATAATTGAATCTTTTTCATTTTTAATTAATAATTCGCCTAAAACAGTTGTTTTTAATGTATCTATTTTAGAAAAATATGCTTTCGAAAAATCTCTATCGAAATGATATTCGCTAGTATCTAAATTTTTATTTACGAGTTTTTGGTATGCCTTTTCTTCAAAAGCTGTAGTACTTAATTGTTTTGTTTTAACATTTAATGTATCAATATGAATACCATTCGTTGCTATAAAAATAGTGTTCCCTTTTTCTACAAAGTTTAGTAATTCATTAAACTCTTCTTTACCAAAATTCAGATTTCTATCAACAAAAAAATAAGTTCCTTTATTAGTGGAATCTTTTAAAAATAAATACGGACTTTGATATACATCTCTTACTTTTTTATCAGCAAATAATGCTGGCATTTGTTTATGCAATACATAGGTTCCGTAAGGAATTTTATGTTTCGCATCATAACTCGGAAACCAATTAATTTCTTTTGGTTTTATCGACTCGATATATACAATACCAAGCAGTATAAATACCAACAAACCAATATATACTTTTAGTTTTTTATCCAACTTATTAAATTTTAGCAATCACTTTTTTAAAGTTCGTTTCTGCTTTTAAAAACTTTTCTTTATCAATTAAAAACTCGCCATACCAAACATAATCGTATAAATGGGTTAGTGTTTCAAACTCTTTATACAAGCTTTCATTTGTGGCTAATTCTTTTATATAATCTTCATTTGTTTTTTCTTGTTGCCAAGAAATCAGTTCTTTCTCTGATAATGTTTTCAGTAACAATAAATAGTAGTAACGCGTTGCTAATTTAAAATTACCATTGGTTATTGCTGTTTTAATTAACGCAGGTAAATCCTTTTCTTTTATTAGCGATTCTTCATCAGATAAGTTTACAATAGATTTTGCTTTTTTACCATCAATAATATTATGCGCATTTACTTTTAAGAAAAACTTAATAATTAAAAACAATACTAAACCTGCAATTACATAGGGCAAAGCGTTTAAAATCCATTTTAAAAAACCCACGGCTGGCGAAATATCATCAAAAAGATAAGACAATACTTTTTTGATTGTTCGTTTAAACCAATTCCAAGCTTTTTCTAAAATAGAGGGTTCCCGTTTTTCTACAACATATATAAAAGCATCTTGCTTTTTATAAGATTCAATTTTTTTGTTATCGAATTTTTTCTGCTCGATAAATTCAGTGTCGAATTGAACTATTTTCTCTTCAGGTGTTTGTGTAAACATCTGAAGAGAAACTAGTAAGAATAGTATATTAAAGAGGAGTTTTTTCAAAATATTATTGACCTAAACTATCAATTGTTTCAATGGTTCCTGTTAAATTTTTCTGTTCGTTAATATCAAAATATAAAAACACGTTAGTTACTAAAGTGATAGCATAAAACATTAATTGTCCTACGATAGAAATTAAATTTAGTAACAAGTAAATAGGATCACTAAATAAGCCAAATATAGCAGTTGGATCTTCATTGCTCATTCCTATTCCCATTTGTATAATTTGATATATAGCTGCCGGTATTTGAAAAATATAACCTAAAACCCCTACTAAAAGTGCTACTACAAAAACAACACCGAAAGTTTCCCAAAAATGTCCGCTTACAAAACTAAAACATTTACCTATTGTAGAGCTTGCTGATTCATTTTGAAATACTAAAATAGATGCTCCTATAGATAAGACCGTCCAAGTATAAAACATCGGAAAAACACATAACATTACACTAATAAAAAGTATAATTCCAGATAAGAAACCAAACCCCATAAAAGACCAAAAACGTTCTTTGGTATTGCGTGAAATTTCTTCTTGATCTACAGCTCCGTTATTATCAATATATGATTTTATATAATGCATGCCTGCTAAATTGATAAATACAAATGCTACTAAATATGCAACCATCATTATTAAAATAGCAGCAAACATTCCTATAGCTCCGCTTGCATCTTCAGACATTAATGAAGACATAGACATCATATAATATATCATTGCTGCTACCGCTATTAAAATAGGAATTGCAGCTGTTTTTAAGATCGTTAAAAAGAATTGTTTTCCTTCTAATCGTATAAACTTAAAAGCATCGGTAATAATGGCTCCTAAGTCTCTTTCTTTTTTAAATTGTATGTATTCTTTATTCATAAGTTGGTTGGTTGATAATTGATTTTTTATGTAGTTGAATTGGGTATATTACGTAGTAAAATATAATACTTGCTAAGGATGCTAAAATAATAGTGATTGCTAGCCAATCTGGCATTTCGGTATGGCGCGTTACAAAACCTTCTAAAAATCCAGCGATGATAAAAAACGGAATCGTACTTACCATAATTTTTAATCCGTCTTTCATACTTCGTTTAAAAGACTCTAATCGAGAATAGGTTTCGGGAAATAACAATCCGTTTCCTAAAACCAAGCCTGCGCAACCTGCAATTACAATTACTGATATTTCTATAGTACCGTGAATCCAAATTGTACGAGACGATTCCCACAACAATCCTTTATCGTAAAAGAAATACAAAAACGAACCTAACATAATTCCGTTTTGCATCATTATATATAAAGTTCCTACAGAAAACAGCATTCCTAAAACAAAAGCAAACATGGCTACTTTTATATTATTTATGGTTATACCAATAAACATATCTACTTCGTTGGCTTTTTTATACACTGCCATCGGATCGCCTTTTTCAATATTCTCTAACGTCATGTTTACATAACTGTCACCTAAAATAAGGCGAACGAAATCAACATCATTAGCAGAAGAAAAAGCACCAACCAAACTAAAAAAAGCGAACACACCAAAAGCTATAAATAACTGTTTTTGATGTTTGTAAAATGATAAAGGAAACTCCGTTTTAAAAAAACTGATGAACCTATTTTTACTTTCTTTTTTAGTTTTGTAAATTTTTTGATGAGCTACAGATCCTATCGAATTTAAATACACCACTGTATTTCCGTTCGGATAAAAGGTTTTAGCGTAACTTAAATCATCCGTCAACTCAACATATAAATCAGATAATTTATCTGGAGAAAGGCTTGTTTTTTTGTACAAAGCATCCTCAAACAATTGCCACTTCTCTTTATTTTTTTTTACAAAGGCAGCTTCTCTCATTCAGAAAAAAAATTAAAGCAAATTTTAAGAGAAACATCTCTAATCATAGAATATTTTTATCTTCGCTAAACTAAAAAAAGTTGAAAGAACTATCAATAAAAAATTGAAAAACTAATTCATGGATAATTTTCAAATAGAAACTGCTCAAAATATTTCAATAAATCAAAATGTAGCACATATTACTACCCGAATTGGTTCTTACCTAATAGACGCTTTATTTATTGCTGGTTATTATATTATCCTGTTTTTTATAATGGCAATGTTAGATATGGCTCCTAGTATGCAGTACATGAGCATATATATGTTATTAGGTTTACCTGCTTTTTTTTACAGTTTAATTTTTGAAGTTTTAATGAACGGACAAACACCTGGTAAATATTTTAATAGCACCAGAGTTGTAAAAATAGACGGATCTAAACCAACATTTGGTAGCTATTTAATTCGCTGGTTATTGCGTATTGTAGATTTTACTTTAGCTGGTGGATCTGTGGCTGTTTTAACCATTCTTTTAAACGGAAAAGGACAACGTTTAGGTGATTTAGCTGCATCAACTACAGTTATTTCTGAAAAGAAAAGAATTACCTTAAAAGATACCATCGCCAATGATGTTGACGATAATTACGTACCTGTTTACTCTCAAGTTACTTTACTTTCCGATAGCGATATTCACACCATTAAAAAAGTATACAACGACGCTAAAAAGAAAAGAAACCATCAAGTAATTATGAAATTACATTTAAAGGTTAAAGAATTAACTAGTATTACTACCGACCAAAATCCGATGGATTTTATAGATACCGTTATTAAAGATTATCATTATTTCGCGCAGCAGTAAATAGCTTTTTAATAGTATTCTATTTCATTTACTGTCAGGTCGAGCGCAGTCGAGACCTATTTTTTTTAAGAACCTGTAAATTCTCGACTACGTTCGAACAGGTAATTTATAGGTTCTTCAGCCTTAAAAAACACTTTGTTATTCCACTAAATACGAATCAGTTAAAAAATTGTTGATTTTTGGTTGATAAAAAGACAATGGCAAGTCATTTTTAAGTTGATTAATAAACTATTTTCGCCTTCTTTATCCATCTATAAATTCAGGATTTCTTCAGCGCATGAAAAACGAAAAAAACTGGTTACAATATTATAAAAACAGCTTATCTGATAGTGAAAACCTAGCTATTGATATCTCTAAAATCAAGAACTTATTTCACCAACAATCTTCAGATTTAAGCAATGCGCTCATCAATACGAAACAAGCAAATGAATTATTAGATGTAGAAGAACGACGTATTAATCGTTTAAAAGGAGTCACCAAAAAAGACAGTAATAAGTGGTATAAAGTTGAAGAAACTAAAATACTTATTTCCCCTTTTCATTTAGAATATCAAACGGATAATCCTTCTTATAAGCAACGCCACATTCATCCTTTTTGGATAGTTGCTGTTGTAAATCGTTCAGGACAATTATCGGCTCCTAAAGAATTATTTCCTTTAATTGTTCGTAATTATTTAACGCCAGTTGCCGATGTTAAAAATGATTTTATTTTCTCAGAAATAGACACTATTTTAGATGCCAAAGATCTTGAAGCTCCCGAAACTGAATATGAAGAAGACGTGGTTTCGTGGGCCGAATACTGGGATTATATAAATGATATTTTTTCAGCAATTACTAACAGTAATTTAAATAACTATCAAGCAGAAAGATATACTACACAATATCAACTTACTTATTTTGCTATTAGTTCTAAAATTTCAACCGCAAAAAGTATTCTTTTCTTGTATGAAAATTTGCTGAAAAACGAAGAAGAATTACCAATTTTATCAAAAATAATAGATCCAACTGCTAAAAACAGAACAGAAGCTGTAACCGATACTGGTTTTTTAAATTACAACCATTTGCATTTAGGTCAAATGTCTAATGAGTTCCCGTTATCTGTAAGTCAGCGTAAAACGTTACTCTCCTATTTAACAGCCGAAGAAAATGCGGTTACTGCGGTAAACGGACCTCCAGGAACCGGAAAAACAACACTTTTACAAAGTTTAGTAGCAACCGAATTTGTAAAAGCGGCAATTGCAGGGCAAGATGCTCCTGTAATTTTAGCTTGCTCTAACAACAACCAAGCAGTTACCAATATTATTGATAGTTTTGTTAATTCTGAAAGCTCGATGGAAGAACTAGCAACACGTTGGATTCCTGATTTTAACGGATACGCAACCTATTTACCTTCTAACTCTAAAAGTGAAAAAGCCTTAAAAAACATCAACTTCTTAAAAGGAAATATGTTTGGTAATGAAGGTACTTTATGCAATCTAGAAGATGAAAAATACCTAAACGAAGCCGAATATTACTTTTTAACAAACTATTGCAATTATTTTAATGCAGAAACAAATTCGTTAGAAGATGTTTGCGATGCATTACAAAACGAAATTATTACCATTGAAGATATATTAATAGATGGAGTTCAGTTTTCTGCAGATTATATAACTTCTATCGATTATATTAATAACATTCTTTTAAATGAAACGGATTACATTCAAAAAGACGCTTTTAAAATAGGTAGTCTTAAAGAATGGCGTACCATACTTACCAATTTAAAATCAGCGGCAAAGCAAGCTGATTTTATTGATCAAGTAAAAAAATATTTTAAAACTGATATTGCTGAAAACAGTGAGGAATATATTTTTAAAATCACTGAAGATACCATTGCTAGTAACAACAAAACAATTGCTTTTATTAAAGAATGCATCACTAATTTAAACTTAGCGCTACAAGCAAATCTAAAATTAAAAAACTGGAAAGCAGAAAACAAAATTAAAGGATTTCCTTTTGTCTCAGAAGAACAAATGTGGACCAATGAATATGAAAAAATAAGCTCTAAAGACAACTCGCAGCGTTTTTTTTATGATGAGATTGATATGGAATTACGTCATAAAGCTTTTTTATTAGCAGTTCATTATTGGGAAGCGCGTTGGTTATTAGCCACTAAAGATGCTTTTGAAAACAATACCGAAAAAGGAACAGGAGAAAACGCTATTAAGAATAAATGGAAGCGCAGAGCAATGTTAACACCTTGTTTTGTGGCTACTTTTTACATGGCGCCGAGTCATTTTTTATACAGTCAATTTCAAGGAGAAGATGAAAACGGAAAACCTATTTTCGAATATCTTCCTTTATACAACTTTTTAGATCTTTTAATTATTGATGAAGCTGGTCAGGTAACTCCCGAAGTTAGTATTCCTGTATTTTCATTGGCTCAAAAAGCTTTTGTGATAGGTGATTTAAAACAAATTGAACCCATTTGGTCTATTCCTAAAAAAATTGACGTTGGTAATTTAACAAGTTTAAACATGCTTCAAAATGAAAATGATGAAGATTATTTAACAAAAATGGGCTTTTTAGCATCGAGCGGCAGTATTATGAAAATGGCGCAAAATGCCTGTGAATTCGAAACACCTTTAGCTACTGAAAAAGAACAAGGATTGGTGTTATTAGAACACCGAAGATGTAACGATGAAATTATTAGTTTTTGTAACGAACTTGCTTACAACGGTATTTTAAAACCTATGAAAGGAAAAGCTAAAGACACTCAAGTTTTCCCATCAATGATGGCGTACCATGTAGAAGGTTTTAGTGAACGTAAATTTAACAGCCGTTGCAATATAAACGAAGTAAAAGCCATTATTACCTGGCTGCAACAAAATAAAGAAAAGATACAAGAAGCCTATAATATTGAAACTATCGAAAGTATTTTAGGCATAATTACACCATTTGCGAGTCAAAAAGGTGAATTATCTAAAGCATTAACCGAAGCAGGGTTTAAGGTAAACAACATTAAACTAGGTACCGTGCATGCTTTACAAGGTGCCGAAAGAAACATTATATTATTCAGTTCGGTATACTCTAACGAAGATGAAGGCACTCTATTTTTCGAAAAAGACAACAAACCAAACATGTTAAATGTTGCCGTTTCAAGAGCTAAAGAAAGCTTTATTCTGTTTGGTGATACTCGAATTTTTGATGAAACGAAAAACACCCCTTCTGGTATTCTAAAAAAGCATTTAAATATTTACGAAACGGTTAGTTAAAATAATCATTAGAAGCTATTTCTCGCTTTCCGTACTCGCTCTCTGCGAGGAGCTCAAACAAATACTACAATCGGGGCTAAGCCTATTTATTAAGTTTTGTCTTTAATTATAAGACCTATTTTATCCTTTAGAAAACAAGAACACAAAAAAAGGAACGATCAAAATCGTTCCTTTTTTATATTTTTAAGATTCTAAAAAATTATTTTTTAAAATCAGAAATTGTTGTCTTAATAATATCGATACACTCCATTAATTGCGCTTCCGTCATTACTAAAGGTGGCGCAAAACGAATAATATTTCCGTGTGTTGGTTTTGCTAATAAACCGTTATCACGTAATTTCATACAAATATCCCAAGCAGTAGAGCTATCTTCAGTATCGTTAATTAAAATAGCATTTAACAACCCTTTACCTCTTACCGATTTTACTAAATCATTATCTTTTGCAAACTCAGACAATTCTGTTCTAAAAATCTCACCCAAAGTATATGCTTTCTCTGCTAAATTTTCTTCCTGAACAACTTCTAAAGCTGCAATTGCTACAGCTGCTGCAACTGGATTACCTCCAAAAGTAGAACCATGGTTTCCTGGCTTAATAACATTCATAATGTTATCGTTTGCTAAAACAGCAGAAACTGGATAAGCGCCTCCTGAAAGTGCTTTTCCTAAAATCAACACATCAGGCTTAACTTCTGGTTCACCAGAACAATTTTTATCTGCACATGAACAATTTCCACAAGTAGCTAATAAACGACCTGTTCTTGCAATTCCCGTTTGTACTTCATCAGCAATAAAAAGCACATTATACTTAGCACACAGTTCCTTTGCCGCTGCTAAATATCCTTCAGTTGGTACATATACACCAGCTTCACCCTGAATTGGCTCTACTAAGAAACCTGCAATATTTTTATCACTCGCTAAAGCTTCTTCTAAAGCTTTTAAATTATCATACTCTATTTTAATAAATCCATCTGTATAAGGACCAAAGTTTTTGCGCGCTACAGGATCATTAGAAAAAGAGATAATAGTTGTTGTACGCCCGTGAAAATTATTTTCACAAACTACTATTTGTGCATCATTTTCATTAATACCTTTTACTTCATATGCCCATTTTCTACATAATTTTAAAGCAGTTTCTACCGCTTCGGCACCTGTATTCATTGGTAATAATTTATCAAAACCAAAAAGTTCTGAAGCAAACTTCTCATATTTACCTAGCATATCATTATGAAAAGCACGAGACGTTAACGTTAATGTTTTTGCTTGCTCTACCATTGCTCCAACAATTTTAGGATGACAATGTCCTTGGTTTACTGCAGAATATGCAGATAAAAAGTCGTAATACTTTTTACCTTCAACATCCCATACGTGTACACCTTCACCTTTACTAAGTACTACTGGTAATGGGTGGTAATTATGTGCTCCGTATTTATTTTCTAATTCAATCGCTTGTTGCGAAGTTAATTGGTCTAAAACAGCCATTTTTAAAATAATTTTTAATTCATAAAAAACTATTCCTGTTCTACCTTTATTCTTTCAATATTTTAATTTTAAACGTAACAAGTTAAAACTTTGAAAAAGCAGCGTAGGAAAGAAATCATCCCTAAAAGACAAAACTATTAAATTTTAGTGACTTTATAAAAATCAAAGTGTCCTAAATGAGTTAAAGTTAATTTGAGATGAATCACTAATTAAAAAACAATAGGTTTAATTTTGTTTCAGATTTAAAAACAAAGAATATGAAAAAAATTTTAACAGTTTTAGTAGTTGCAGTTGTATTTATCAGCTGTAAATCTACTTCAGTAGTAAATACTAAGTTAGACGGAAAAACAGAGCGAATGCTTAAAGGAGATTGGACAATCACTTCTGTTAATTTTCCTGGTTCTGAATATTTAAAAGTAAGCTCTTTTAATATAGAAGATTCTAAATGCTTTGTTGGAAGTAACTGGAGCTTTGTATCTAACAACAATAAAGGTCAAATGAGTCTTAATAACCCAACAACATCATGTAGAGAATTTAACTCTCCAATAACCTGGTATATTAATAAAAACGGAGAGTTTGTATTAAAAATAATTAATGATTACAAAGCTAAAAAAGTTAATAGTGGTTTTGTGTTAAGCATCAATAATGTTACCGAAACAAGTTTTGACCTAGTTGACCAGGTTAATGTTGCTGGTGAGATTAAAAATATTACATATTCATTTCTAAGAAAACAATAAAAAAGCATATCATGAAAAAAACAATTATATACAGTTTATTCGCATTAGTTATAACTAGTAGCACAATTACCTCTTGTAATTCAATTAAAAATGCTAACAATACTCAAAAAGGAGCTGCTATAGGTACAACAGCAGGTGCTGTTTTAGGTGCTGTTCTTGGTAACAACGTAGGAAACGGAAAAAATTCTGAGTTAGGTGCCGTTTTAGGAGGAGTTATTGGTGGTGTTGCAGGTGGAGTTATTGGTAACAAAATGGATAAACAAGCCCGTGAAATTGAAGAAGCACTACCTGGTGCAGAAGTAGAAAGAGTTGGTGAGGGAATTATGTTAACTTTAGGTGAAAATGCTGTTAGATTTAACACCAATCAGGCCACATTAACAACAACTGCAAAAGCTAACCTAAAAAAATTAGTACCTGTTTTTAACAACTATAAAAACACAAACATTGTTATTTATGGTTATACAGATATTACTGGTAAAGCAGAATATAACCAAGCATTATCAGCAAGGAGAGCTAGCTCTGTAAAAAATTACTTGTCACAAATGGGATTAGATATTACAAGATTCGAAACCAAAGGTTTAGGTATTCAAGATCCTATTGCTTCTAACGAAACATCTGAAGGTAGAAGTAAAAACAGACGTGTGGAATTTGCGATTTTAGCAAATGAAAAAATGGTTAAAGAAGCGAAAAAAGAAGCAGGAAATTAAACAACATATTGCTTTCATTAAAAAGACTACTCAAATGAGTAGTCTTTTTTGTATCAACAATCCATATCTTTTCATAATTTTGCAATCCATAAATTAATAGTTTACAATGCCACGTAGAGAACGAAATAAGTTTGTAAAAAAAAATCAAGTTTTAGAATTAAAAATTGAAGATTATGCCTTCGGCGGAAAAGGAATTGCTAGAATCCATTCTGAAGAAGGAAGCTTTGTTGTTTTTGTTCCTAACACATTACCAGGGCAGTTAGTAAAAGCTCAAATTGGTAAATCGAGTAAAAAATATGCCGAGGCAAAATTAATTGATGTTTTAGAACCTTCTGAAAACGAAGTTGAAGTTCCGTTTCAAGACATTCCTGGTGCTCCGTATATTCAATTACCAATCGATTTACAACATCAATATAAAAAAGAAAGCACCTTATCTTTATTTCAAAGAATTGGGAAAGTTGAAAATATAGAGGACTTATTTGATGAATTTATTACTTCACCAAATGTATTTCATTATCGAAATAAAATGGAATATGGTTTTTCGGCCATTGGTTACGACAGAGAAAACAAAACAGACGCTGACTTTTTTACCTTAGGTTTTAAGCGTCGTGGTGTTTGGTGGATGGGAGATAACTTAGATAAAGATTCTGGATTATTTGATGCACAAGTTGAAGACAACTTAAAAGTTATTCGCAAATACTGTGAAAAAACTGGTTTAGCTCCTTGGCACGGACCCAAAAAAGAAGGTTTTTTTAGATATTTTGTAGTACGTAAATCATACAAAACAAACGAGTTATTATTTAATTTAGTAACCACATCTTACGACTTACCTAAGTTTGACATGCAAGCGTTTGTTGCATTGTTAAAAGATATATTTGGAAATCGTTTAGCTGGTTTATTGCACACTATAAATGATGAAGTTGGTGATAGAACAATTGCTACATCAGGTAGTATTGAACTTGTTGCCGGTAAAGATAAAATTGTAGAGGAATTATTAGGTTTGAATTTTGAAATTAGTATGAAAAGCTTTTTTCAAACAAACCCTAAATCTGCCGAAAAATTATATACAAAAGTTGTTGATTATGCGTTAGAAAATAAAGAAGCTATAGACAATACTGTAGTAATGGATCTTTTTTGTGGTACAGGAACCATTGGGCAAATTTTAGCTTCAAGAAGCGAAAACGCAAAAATAGTTGGTGTTGATATTGTTGCTTCAGCAATTGAAGATGCTAAGAAGAATGCAAAACGAAATAATATAGAAGGATTACAGTTTTATGCTGCCGATGTTGGTAAATTCTTAAAAGAACACCCACAATATCAGAATAAAATTAGAACCATTATTTTAGATCCTGCTCGTGCAGGTATTGCTCCAAAAACGTTAAGCAAAATTATCAACTTAAATGCAGATAGAATGGTTTATGTATCTTGTAATCCAGCAACACAAGCACGTGATACAGAACAATTAATGCAGGCAGGTTATTTTATTAAAAAAATTAGTTTAGTAGATCAGTTTCCGCATACAGCACATATAGAAACTGTTGTTTTATTTGAAAAATAATTCATAAATGAAAAAATACATTTTTATTATATTTATTTGTTTGATAGGAATTTCATCTTGTGAAAAAGATGATTTTTGTGTTCAAGATTCTGTAACACCTAATTTAGTTTTACGTTTTTATGATAAAAATGATGTATTTCAACTAAAACAAGTGGAACGTTTTTCTATAATAGCACAAGGAAAAACTGATAGTCTTTTTACAAATAGAACTACAGATAGCATTGCTATTCCCTTAAACTCTTTATCTGAAGAAACTGTATATACTCTTAAAATGAACAGTATTGATGGTAATAAAGCTACAAATCAAACTGCAACACTTACCATAAAGTACAATCCTGAAGATGATTATATTTCACGTTCTTGCGGCTTTAGAGTTATATTTAAAGATGTAAATTTAGAATATACCAGTTGGATTGATAACTTATCTACTTCCACTATTTCAAATATTAATAATCAAACAAAAGCACATGTACAAGTATATTATTAGTCTCGGTTTGATTGTTGTTTTTGCAAACGGATATTCACAAAAAAAAGAAACATCCGAAGCTGTAAAAGATAGTATAACTTATAAAACAGGTTACGGATTACGTTTAGGTGTTGATATTAGCAGACCTGTACTAGCAATCGTTGATAAAAGTTATAGCGGTTTAGAATTGGTCGCTGATTATCGTATTTCTAAAAAATGGTATGTGGCTACTGAACTTGGTTATGAAGAGGAAATAACCTTTGAAGATTTTACCAAATCAACATCAAAAGGAAGCTTTATAAGACTTGGTGCTAATTTTAATGCCTACCAAAACTGGTTAGACATGAATAACGAAATTTATGTAGGTATGCGTTATGGTTTTGCTCTTTTTGATCAGACTTTAAACAGCTATCAATCAAATGTAGGAAGCACTTATTTTCAGTCTAACACTATTGAAACTCCAATTACAGAAACAGGTTTAACTGCTCATTGGACTGAATTTCAATTAGGTATAAAGGTTGAAACTTTTAAAAATTTATTTTTAAGCGCAGGCTTCTCTTATAAAATAATGCTAAGTTTAGATGATCAGAAGAACTTTAAAACCTTATATGCTCCAGGTTTTAATCGCGTATTCGAAAGCAATACTGGTTTTGGTTTTAATTATACAATTTCCTACCTAATACCTTTTGTTAATAAGTAATTTTAGAGCTTACAGTTGATTTCACTAACTTTACACTCTGAATAATTAAACTTATTAACAATGAATAAAATTCCAAGCGTAAATTTAGCAGACTTTTTATCTGATGATAAAAGCAGAAAACAAAAATTCATCAATGAAATTGGTGACGCTTATGAGAATATAGGGTTTGTGGCTTTAAAAGGTCATTTCTTAGACGATGAATTAGTTGATAATTTATATACAGAAATAAAAAACTTTTTCGACTTACCTACAGATGTAAAAGAGAAATATGAAATTCCGGGTATTGGTGGCCAAAGAGGTTATGTATCTTTTGGTAAAGAAAGTGCTAAAGGAAAAAAAGAAGGAGATTTAAAAGAATTCTGGCATTTCGGTCAATATGTAGATGCTGCTTCTAAATATGCAAACGAATACCCTGATAATGTTATCGTTGAGGAACTTGAAAAATTTAACGCAGTAGGTAAAAAAACCTATCAAATGTTAGAAAAAACAGCAAAATATGTGTTGCGTTCTTTAGCATTACACTTAAATTTAGAAGAAACTTACTTTGATAATTATATAAAGAATGGGAATAGTATTTTACGCCCTATTCACTACCCTCCTATTCAATCAGAACCTAAAGGAGCCGAAAGAGCTGCTGCCCACGGAGACATTAATTTAATTACTTTATTAATGGGAGCTCAAGGAAAAGGATTACAAGTTCAGAGTCATAAAGGAGACTGGATTGATGCTGTTGCACAACCTGATGAATTAATGATAAATGTTGGCGATATGTTATCACGTCATAGTAACAATAAATTAAAATCGACTATTCACCGAGTTACCAATCCACCAAAAGAATCTTGGGGAACCTCTCGTTATTCAATTCCGTTTTTTATGCACCCTATTTCTGAAATGAAATTAGATGTTTTAGAAAATTGTATCGATGAAAACAATCCGAAGCAATTTGAAGATATTACTGCTGGTGAATTTTTAGATGAACGTTTACGTGAATTAGGATTGAAAAAATAGTACGATGGATTTACACGATCAATTAAAAAATTTATTTCCAGAACATAAAGAAACGGAAGTAAAAAAAGAAGAGAAATCAGAAATTTGGTTGCAAGAGGATCCAATACTTTGTAAATATGAAAAGCGCAAAGGAAAACCTATTACAATTTTAGATGGTTATAATGGCGCTACGCAAGATTTTAAAAAGTTAGCAAAAGAAATTAAAACAACCCTAAGTGTTGGTGGTAGTTTTAAAGACGATAAAATAATTATCCAAGGAGATTATCGTGATAAAATAATGCAAATTTTAAAAGATAAAGGCTTTAATGTAAAACGCGTTGGAGGTTAAAAATAAAAAAAAGTCAAGAATTTAAATTCTTGACTTTTTTATTTTTACACTAGCTAAAAACCAAACAATTAGCAATAAGGTTATCAAATAAACGTTATTATATAGAAAATTAAATACTCAACTAAAATTCCATTAAATATGATTTCCCCTAAATTACATATTACAAACGGAGACTTTACTACTAAAAGACTTAAAGAATTAAATTTTGAAGGCAAAATTATCACATGGCGAGAAATGTTATGCGAAGGAAAAACTGTTGCCGATGTTGGCAGTGAAAGTTTCTGGAAAACTCGTTTCGATTTTTTAAAAACATCTTATAAAGTTTCAAAGCAAAAATTTATAGATAAAACATTAAAAGAATATCGAAACCTTTGTAACGAAAAAGCTCAGGATGAAATTATACTTTGGTTTGAGCATGATTTATTTTGCCAAGTAAACATGCTTGCTGTAATTAGCTGGTTAAAAAATTACCGAAAAGGACGACAAATATCTTTAGTTTGTAGCGGAAATTTAGGTAATCATAAAAAGTTAGTAAGCTTATCAGAACTCACAAACAATCAACTTCAAGAACACTATAAAAACAAGATTACCTTAACGAAAGATGACATTGAATATGCCGATTATATTTGGCAATTATATTGCTCAGATAGTCCGTTACAGTTAGAAAACGTTTATAAACTCAATCAAAATAGTACTTTTAGCTACTTAGAAGAAGCCATAAAAAACCACTTACTTCGTTTTCCTTCAATTGAAAACGGTTTAAATCATATTGAAAACAGTATTTTAAAAACGGCTAACAACAATCAATTTAAAAGCAAAACACAATTGGTTAACAAGCTCTTAATCAATCAAGAAAACTACGGATTTGGTGATTCTCAATATTTTAATAAAATTGATCAATTAAAAAATATGTTTACCTCTTTCAACCCTCTTAAACTAAGTAAAACAGGTAAAAAAGTATTGCATCAACAAACAAATTATTATGGTAAAATGCGTTCTGATTTTTCGTATCTTGGCGGGGCTAAAAAATACAGCTACTTATATGTAAATACTACAAATAAGCTGCTAAAAATCACATCATAAATGAATATTCAACATTCTGAGCTTATCTTAAATCCTGATGGAAGCATATATCATCTAAATTTAAGACCAGAACACCTTGCTAACGATATTATTTTTGTTGGCGATCAATATCGTGTAGATAAGGTTTCACAACATTTTGACACCATTGAGTTTACCACTCAAAAACGTGAGTTTAAAACAACTACCGGAACCTATAAAGGAAAACGCTTAACAGTGGTTTCTACCGGAATTGGTCCTGATAATATTGATATTGTTTTAAATGAATTAGATGCTTTGGTTAACATCGATTTAAAAACACGTAAAATAAAAGAAACACATACGCAATTAAATATTACACGTATCGGAACCTCGGGTTCTTTACAAGCTGATATTCCTGTAAATAGTTTCTTATTAAGTTCTCATGCGATCGATTTAAACGGAATGTTGTTATCATATCAAACAGCAGAAATAGCGCATCCAGAAATTGAGCAAGCTTTTATTGCGCATACTAATTGGAGTACTAAAAAATCATATCCATTGGTTGTTTCAAACGGAAAAAGCTTAGAAGATAAATTAATGTCTGATACCGTTTTTAAAGGTATCACAGCTACAGCTGGAGGTTTTTACGGACCACAAGGTCGTGTATTACGTTTAGCTTTACAAGATGGAAATTTAAATAAAAAAATAGATAGCTTTAGCCATAATGAAAACAGAATTACCAATTTAGAAATGGAAACTTCTGCTATTTATGGTCTATCAAAATTATTAGGCCACAATGCGGCCTCTATGAATGCTATAATTGCAAACAGAGCTAATGGTACTTTTAGTGAAGATCCAGGTAAAGTAGTGGCCGATTTAATTACCTATACACTAGATAAATTAGTAGAATAATGCTAAACTTAAAAGTAGGTGGTGTACCAGAACACTTTAATTATCCTTGGTATATTACTTTAAAAAATAAAGAATTTACAAACCAAGGTATTAATTTGCGTTGGCAAGATTTTCCTGGTGGTACCGGTCAAATGTGTAAAGCACTGCGATCTGGCGAAGTTGATATTGCTATTGTATTAACCGAAGGAATAATTAAAGATATTATTAACGGTAACCCTTCTAAAATAACACAAACCTTTGTTAAGAGTCCTTTAATATGGGGAATTCATGTTGGTGATAAATCAAAATTTAAAAAAATTGATGATTTAGAAAATGCTACAGTAGCCATTAGCCGTTTTGGATCTGGATCTCATTTAATGGCAATCGTAAACGCACACAATAACGGTTGGGATATTGATAAACTAAAGTTTAAAGTTGTTGGCGACCTGCAAGGTGGTATCGATGCATTAACAAATGGAGATGCAGATTACTTTATGTGGGAACATTTTACCACAAAACCCTTAGTAGACAACAATACGTTTAGACGCTTAGGAGATTGCCCTACACCTTGGCCATGTTTTGTAGTGGCGGTTCGTAACGAAGTTTTAGAAAATAATTTTGAAGAAGTTAAAAATGTTTTAAATATCATTAATAATTGTACTGATGATTTTAAAGACATTGATAATATTGATAAAACTTTGGCACATAGATATGAACAGAAGATAGAGGACATTCAAGAATGGTTATCTATAACCGAATGGAATGATGGTAAACCTATCTCAGAAGATTTAATTACCCAAATACAAAATAAAATGATTGGGTTTAACGTTATTGATTCGAAGAAAGATTCTAGTGAGTTAATTAGAAATATGTATATTTGATTTTTATAAAACAAGAAAAATGAAAAAAGTAGTATTTATTGTAATTTGTATCGTTAGTTTAATAGGTTTTTCTTCTTGCGGAAGTACAAGCCCATGTGGTTTAGCAAAAAATAATCAAACAAAACAAAACCAACATCAATCAGAAATTATTGTTGCCGATGCAACAGAAGTAGCTGAGTAAATTGATGTTTCTTTTTATTCAAATTCAATAAATCCGCTTTTCTTAGGCGGATTTTTTTTAGTTTTTCTTTTCTAACATTGGCACAAACTTAAAATCACCTAATTCATATTTCTCAAATTCTTTTGGTGATTTTCTTATAAATAATGTCATTACCTGTTCTTTATCTCCAACAGGAATCAACAACTTACCTCCTACTTTTATTTGTCCTAATAATGCTTTGGGCACAAACGGTGCTCCGGCTGTAACAATTATTTGATCAAAAAGAGCTTCTTCAGGTAATCCTTTATAACCATCTCCAAAAATAAAACGTTTCGGTCTATATCCTATTTTAGGTAAAAATCTAGACGTTCTCTTAAATAATTCATGCTGACGTTCTATCGTATAAACTTCAGCCTTTAGTTCTAACAAAACAGCAGTTTGGTATCCTGATCCTGTACCAATTTCTAAAACTTTATCTCCTGGTTTAATTTTTAAAACTTGCGACTGAAATGCAACGGTATACGGATGAGAAATTGTTTGTTCTGCAGCAATAGGAAAAGCTTTATTTTGATATGCATGTGCCTCAAAACTACTATCTATAAAAAGATGTCTCGGTATTTTTCGTATGGCATTTAAAACGTTTTCATCTTCAATTCCTTTTGTTTGCAAAACAATAGCTAATTGATTTCTAAGTCCTTGATGTTTGGTAGTATCTATCACAAATGGTAAAATTTCAACAATTCAAAAGTAGTAATAAATCTGTATAAAAGTGTATCTTTGTTTGCGTTGGTTTTCTTACGCTAATAGAAAAACCAAATAGAATAAAAACACTGGTATTTATTAACAAAACTATTAAGTAATCTTTTAGTAAAAATTACTTAGCTTATTAATAATAGCCATACAAAATTACACATAATATGTTAAAAGCTGGAGTTTTAGGTGCAGGTCATTTAGGAAAAATTCACTTGCGTTTGTTACAACAATCTGAAAAATATGAATTGGTAGGATTTTACGATCCATTTACTGAAAATGCTCAAAAAATAGCTAAAGAATTTGGATATAAATTATTTGACTCTATTGATGATTTAATAGATGCTGTAGATGTTGTTGATATTGTTACACCAACATTATCTCACTTCGATTGTGCTAAACAAGCTATTGAAAAAGGAAAACACATTTTTATAGAAAAACCAATTACAAATACATTACAAGAAGCAGAAGCTATTAGAACTTTAGCTAGTCAGAACCATGTTCGTGGTCAAGTTGGTCATGTAGAACGTTTCAACCCGGCGTTTACTGCCGTAAAAGATATGATAGACACACCAATGTTTATCGAAACACATAGATTAGCAGAATTTAATCCTAGAGGGACTGATGTGCCTGTTGTTTTAGATTTAATGATTCATGATATTGATGTTATCTTATCTGTTGTAAAATCTAAAGTGAAAAATGTGCATGCAAGTGGTGTTTCTGTTATTTCTGAAACACCCGATATTGCCAATGCCCGTATTGAGTTTGAAAACGGCTGTGTTGCCAACTTAACTTCTAGTAGAATTTCAATGAAAAACATGCGCAAGAGTCGCTTTTTTCAAAGAGATGCTTATATTTCTGTTGATTTCTTAGAGAAAAAATCAGAAGTAGTTAAAATGAAAGATGTTCCTGAAAACCCTGATGAATTTGCAATGATTCTTCAGAATGCTGAAGGTGTAAAAAAACAAATTTATTTCGACAATCCTGATGTAATTGAAAACAATGCTATTTTAGATGAGTTAGAATCGTTTGCTGATGCAATAAACAATAACACAACACCAATCGTATCATTAAGTCAAGGAACCGAAGCTTTACGTGTTGCTCACATGATAATTGATTGCTTTACAAAATAATAAAACACAAAAAAGATGAAAAATATCGCTGTAATTGGAGCAGGAACTATGGGTAACGGAATTGCGCACACATTTGCTCAATTTGGGTACACCGTGCAATTAATAGACATTTCTCAAACTTCTTTAGATAAGGGAATTGCAACCATTACCAGAAACTTAGACCGAATGGTCACTAAAGAAAAAATATCAGAGGCTGACAAGAATCAAACATTAGCTAATATTACCACGTACACCTCAATTAAAGAAGGTGTTCAACAGGCTAGCTTAGTAGTTGAAGCTGCAACAGAAAATAAAGATTTAAAATTAAAAATTTTTAAAGAGTTAAGTGATGTTTGTCCTGCAGACACCATTTTAGCAAGTAATACATCTTCTATTTCAATTACAGAAATAGCAGCTGTAACTAGTAGACCAGAAAAAGTAATTGGAATGCACTTTATGAACCCGGTGCCAATCATGAAATTGGTTGAAATCATAAGAGGTTATAACACTTCAGATGAAGTAATGAATTTTACGGTTGACTTAACTAAAAAAATTAAAAAAATACCTGTTGAAGTTAACGATTATCCTGGTTTTGTTGCTAACCGTATTTTAATGCCAATGATTAACGAATCTATTGAAACATTATATAATGGTGTTGCTGGCGTTGCTGAAATTGACACTGTAATGAAATTAGGTATGGCGCACCCAATGGGACCTTTACAATTAGCTGACTTTATTGGATTAGATGTTTGTTTATCTATCTTAAATGTAATGTACGACGGATTTAAAAACTCTAAATATGCTCCTTGTCCTTTATTAGTAAATATGGTAAATGCTGGTAAATTAGGAAGTAAATCTGGTGAAGGTTTTTACGATTATAGTGAAAGTAGAAAAGCTGAAAAAGTAGCGAAGATGTTTTCTTAAAGTCATTTTTGCATAATAAAAAAGAGGCAATTTCAATTGAAATTGCCTCTTTTTTTTAGTTTGATATAATTAACTTAACAAGAAGTATCTGCTATAATTTTCCATTTACCTTTTATCTTTTTAAAGATAATCATAAACACTCCGTTTGCATCTCCTACTTTTCTTGTTAAATGATATGCTCCCATCACAAAATAAGCATCGTTATTTATTTTTGAAATATCATTAACCTTAAACTTAAGTTCGCCCGAATGGTCTTTTGTAGGATAGCCTTTTTTATAATTTGCTAAAGTTTTATCCCATCCAAAAGTAATTCCGCTACTTCCGTAAAACTTTAAAGAATCACTTTTCCAATAGCCTTGCATAAAACCTTCTAAATCGTGATTAGACCACGCTTTTTCTTGGTTTTTCATAATAGTTAAAATCTCTTTTTTTTCTGTTTCTTCTGATAGATCAACTGTAACAATTTCTTTTTTACAAGAAACTATTATAGCTAAAAACAACACACTAAATACAAGTAACTTTTTCATTAAAATAATGATTTAATAATTTCTTTAATTGTGATTCCTTCGGCTTCAGCTTTATAATTTTTAACGATTCTATGCGATAAAATCGGAATAGCAACTGCTTGAACATCTTCAATATCTGGAGAAAATTTTCCGCTTATTGCTGCATGTGCTTTTGCTGCTAAAATTAAATTTTGTGAGGCTCTTGGTCCTGCACCCCAATCGATATATTTTTTAATTAGCTCTGTCGATTTATCTGATTTCGGACGTGTTTTTCCTACCAAACTAACTGCATATTCTACTACATTATCAGCCACAGGTATTCTTCTAATCAACTTTTGCAACTCTATAATTTCTACTGATGATAAAACTGAAGTTACCTTTTGGTTAATTGTAGATGTAGTGCTTTTTACAACTTCAACCTCTTCTTCAAACGTTGGATATTCTAAATGAATAGAAAACATAAAACGGTCTAACTGCGCTTCTGGCAAAGGATAAGTTCCTTCTTGCTCAATAGGGTTTTGTGTAGCTAACACAAAAAAAGGTAAAGCTAACTTGTAATGGTTTCCAGAAATAGTAACCGACTTTTCTTGCATTGCCTCTAACAAAGCTGCTTGCGTTTTGGGTGGTGTACGGTTAATTTCATCCGCTAAAATGATATTAGAAAAAACAGGTCCTTTTATAAATTTAAACTGACGGTTTTCATCTAAAATTTCGCTTCCTAAAATATCAGAGGGCATTAAATCGGGGGTAAACTGAATACGGCTAAATTGCAACCCCAATACATCTGATATGGTATTTACTAGTAAGGTTTTTGCCAAACCGGGCACTCCTATTAAAAGAGAATGACCTCCGCAAAGAACAGATAATAAGGTATAATTTACTGCCTCTTGTTGCCCTATTATAACCTTACCTATTTCTTGTTGTAATTGACTAAACTTTTTTACTAAATTGTTTACAGCGGTAACGTCTGACATGAATTAAATTTTAAATGTTCTTTTTCTAAAAATCTTAATTTACAAATTATTATAAAATAAGATTCCCGCTAAACGCGGGAATCACAATATACTAAAATTATTAGTTCTTATTTGTTTTCTTTTTTCCAATCTTTCTTAAAAGTACAATCTTTATAATCGCTTCCTAATTTTATATAAGTTTCTTGAATTTTTTCTTTAGACCACTTTGCTATAGTTTCTTCTTTTTTCTTGGCTAATGCAAATTGTTGCATTCTTACATAGTCTTCTACAAGATCGGCAGTATGTGTTTCAGTTTTACTTTTTAATAAAATTACTTTATACATCTTTTCTCCCTCGCGAGTTTCATCATAAAAAACATCAGACAAATCACTTTGATTAAGTTCACTAATTCTACCAAATAAATCTGGTGCCATTCTTGTTAACTCGAAAGTAGTTTCTTGTGTGTATGGGTTTATTAATAAACCTCCATTATTTTTTGTTTCTTCTTCTTCTGAGAATTTTTTTACGGCTTCTTCAAAAGTTATTGTCCCCTCTTTTACATCTTTTACAATCTTATCTATAGCTTCTTTTGTCTCTTTTAATTTAGCATCAGAAATTTCTGGTTGCATTAGTATGTGAGAAACATCACGACCATTACCTCTTATTTTATTTAATAAAACGATATGATATCCGAAAGGAGATTTAAATGGCTCTGAAATTTGACCTTCTTCTAATGAAAATGCTACTTCTTTAAATTCTTTTACAAAACCAGTTTCTTTTGTAATTACCCCCATGTTACCACTGTTTTGTGCTGCACTAGGATCGTCTGAATTTATAATTGCTTTTAATTTAAAACTAGCGCCACCTTCAACTTCTTTTTTAATTTGATTAAGCTTGGCTATAATACGATCGTTTTCTTCTTTAGTAGGTTCTGCTTTTAAAACTAGCTGAGCTATTTCTACCTCTGCAGGTATTTCAGGCAGCTCACCTTTATCTGCTAGTCCTTTAAAGTAAACACGTATTTCTTCTGGAGTAACATCAATATCTTCTGTAATTTTCTGTTGCTCTCTTTCGATAAGAAGATTTTCTTTTTGTACTCTTTCTAACTCTTTCTTTAAATCTTCAATATCATTAAAACCGTATGCTTTAACTACTTTTTCTTCACTACCGTATTCATTTGTAAAAAAAGCAATACTCCTTGCTACTTTACTATCAATATCTGATTGGGTAACTACAACACTATCAATAACTGCATGATGGGCTAACAGTTTTTGCTCCATTAACTCTTCTAACATTTCGCAATTAGATATTGTAATCTTCCCTTCACTTCTTTGCTCTACTTCTTGTTTAAATTTATCTATGTCTGAATCTAAAACAATATTTTTACCAATAACTACTGCTACCCCATCTATTTTAGTTTGTTGTGCATTTATGGCTCCTAAACTAGCTAAGAAAAAGGTAAATAAAATACTAGTATTCTTTAAAGTTTTTGTTTTGAATTGCATCATTTATCAGCGTTTTTTCTATCTCTCTAATTAATTCTAATTTTCGTTTGTGTAAAATTATTTGTTTTATCCTTTGACTTACAAATAACAAAGGTGCTGTTGCATTTTTAGGCAACATATTTTTTACAGCGACCAAATATACTCCTAAACTATCTTCTTTTTGTATGTATTTAGATATTTTTAACAATTTTAGGTCTCTTTTTGATCGAATAGCTGGAACTTGTTTCTGTAAATAAGAAAATGGCACCCAAGTTGAATCTTGCAATCTATATGATTTAAAATTTAATAAATAACGATCTAAATCTTCTCGCTCTACTTCATCTGAAGATTTAAAGTTTTTTATGGTTTCTTCTTTATCTAAAAAATCTTTACCAAAATGAATATATTCAAACTGTAAAAGCTCTTCATTTAACTTAAAATTTTCTTTATTTTTTTGATAATACACTTCTATTTCTTCATGATTTACAACGGTATCTAATTGCTGTTTTATCAAGCGCTCTTTATAGCCATTTATATATAAGCTCTTCTTATAATTATTTACTAAATTTTCAATTTTACTACTATTAACTCCAGATATATTTTCTTCTGCCTTTGCTAGTAATAATTCTTTTTTTGCCCAAGAACTTATAAGCCCTTTTACAATTACCAAGCTATCTTTTTTGGTAATACCTTTAGGTATTAAATCGGCTATATCTTTTTTATATAGATTTTTATTATAAACGGTAGCAATAGGCCTATGCTGTTCGACTCTTTTAGTTTTTAAACTAATAAAATCACAAGAAACACAAAGTATTACTATTAATAAAAGGATTATTTTTTTCACTTTTTATTGATTGTATATTTTCTTAAACTTATTTAATTCTTTTACTTTTATTTCTATTTTATTTTTTTCTCTTAGCTCTTTTACCCAGTCTGCTTCTAGCTGTTTTTGATAATCAGTAATTACATATCCTCTTACTTCTGTAAATGGTTTGTTTTTATATTTTGATTTATTCGAATTGTAAAACGTCTTTAATTCATCAGTATCATTTAAAGATTTATTCCATATTTTTTTCTGCAATAATTCAAATAAAAGCAATCCTTCTTTGTACTCTAAAAAAGCGTGTTTAAACTCTAGATTTGTATCTAATAACTTATTTTTAAAATACGTTAAAACTTCATAGTTTATAAAATTTTCATAAACTGTTTTTATTGGTAATTTTTTATTTTTTTTACGATAATAATAAAACGATTTTTGAAAAATTTTCTTTTTATTAATCGTTAACAAAACACTAGTTAGTTTTTCTTTATTTAGTTCCTTATTTTTTGATGATAAAAAAATAGAAAATGCTTTTGTTGATTCTTTTATTTTGTACCTTTTTTTAAGCTTATTTAACACAATTCTTTTTGATAAAGACACTCTGCTAGAGTTTCTAACTTTTTTTGTCAACTCTTCTTTTAAATCATTATAAGAACCTATCGGATATTTTTTTAGGAGTTTAACAATATGCCAACCAAACTTGGTTTTAAAAGGTTTTGTATAATCACCTATATTTTTAATACCTAAAACTTTGTTTTCAAAAACCGATACCATCTCTCCTGTACCAAACTTAGGTAAATTACCACCTAAAAAAGCAGTTGCCTTGTCTTCAGAGTATTTTTTAGCAACCTCATTAAAAGAACTACCTGATTTAAGTTTTTGATAAAGTGAATCTATCTTTTCTTTACTATTACCTGCGTTTTTTATTAAAATATGAGCAACATCAAACGATCCTTTAGAAAGTCTTTTCCCAGTAACTTTTAAGATATGGTAGCCATATTTTGATTTAAAAGGCTTAGAAACTTGATTTAAAGGAGTTGTATAAGCTGCCTCTTCAAACGGATACACCATCGAAAACGCAGAAAAATAACCTAAATCACCTCTATTAATCTTAGCTGAAGGATCTTCTGAAACTTCTTTTGCTACTTCATCAAAAGATTCTCCGTTTAAAATCCTATTTCTAATTTCTTCAATTCTTTTATAAAATACTAATGTATCATATTTGATACCTTTCTTAGGAAATTTAATTAATATATGGCTTGCTTTAACTTCGTTTTTTGTACGAAAATAAGCATCTTTTATTAGTTTTGATAAAAATGCTTCATCTAGTAAATAAGGAGCTATTAACTGATTTTTATAAACTTCTAATTCTCTTTTGTAACTTTTTAAAGTATCTAATTTTAAATTATAAGCTTCCTTAACTTTTAGTTTATAATTAATATAGAGCTCTAGGTAATTATCTATACTTTTAGATTCTTCATCAACTATAATTCCTAAGTTTTTCTCATATACTTGTTTAAATTCTGAAACCATTACAGTCGAATTATTAATACGAAACAACTCTTTATCTTTTTGAGCATAAGAATTGCCAATTATAGTAAAAATTAAAAAATATGAAAAAAACCTAGTCATTTATAAAGAAATTATTCCTTTTATTACATCTGCTTTTTTATAATAAGCAATTACTTCCTCAGCATTTTTCACATTCAAATAAATAGAAACACTATTATATTTACCTGTTTTCGATTTTTTTGTTTCAATAACTGCACCACCTTTATTAAATAAGTTTTTTACTTCTTCTACCTGATTTCCATCTGTTGGTACAATAAATTTATATAAATATTTACTAGGGAATGTTGTTGTATCTTCTAACTGACCTTTTAACTTGATATAAAATGCTTCTCTATCTGACATAATGCTTTATTAAACTTTTTCTAATAATAATTATCGTTGATATAAGATAATTATAAAAATGAATGACAAAATTACACTATTTATTACATTTATAATTTGAAACTTATATTTTTGCACCATGCAACAAAAAATAGTTTTAATAGGAGGACCCGGAACCGGTAAATCTTCAATTTTAAGAGAGTTTATAAAGCGTGGGTATAATTGTATGCCAGAAATTTCGAGAGAAGTTACATTAAAAGCTCAAAAAGAAGGAATAGATCAATTGTTTTTAGAACAACCTTTACTTTTTAGTCAAATGCTATTAGAAGGTAGAGAACAGCAATATTTAGAAGCTGATAAATGCTCTGATGATATTGTGTTTTTTGATAGAGGGATTCCTGATGTACACGCATATATGAATTATTTAGCAAGTGAATATCCGCCTATCTATAAAGAAAAAAGCAATAAATATTTATATACAAAAGTGTTTATGTGTGCTCCTTGGGAGAAAATTTATAAATCGGACAACGAGCGCTACGAAACCTACGAACAAGCTGTAGAGATTGACAGTTATTTAAAAGCTGCCTATAAAGAAATAGGATATGAAATTATAGATGTTCCTTTTGATACCATAAAAAAACGCTGCGATTTTATTTTACAATCGTTATAAAACGATGTATGAAGAATGTACAAACATATTAAAACATTACTGGGGTCATAGTTCTTTTAGAACTCCTCAGCAAGAAATTATAGCTGCAGTATTAGAGAAAAAAGATACCATTGCTTTATTACCTACTGGTGGTGGTAAATCTATTTGTTTTCAAATTCCCGCTTTAATAAATAATGGTGTTTGTATTGTTATTTCGCCATTAATCGCATTAATGCAAGACCAAGTAGAAAGTCTTGTTGCTAAAGGCATAAAAGCTACCGTAATTCCTTCGGGAAGCTCACAAGATGAAATTATTACTCTTTTTGATAATATCCGTTTCGGAAAAATAAAGTTTTTATATGTTTCTCCCGAGCGCTTACAATCTCGTTTTATTCAAGAAAAAATAAAACAATTAGATGTAAATGTAATTGCTATTGATGAAGCACATTGTATTTCTGAATGGGGACACGATTTTCGTCCTTCTTATCAGCATATTGCCTTTTTAAAAGAACTCCATCCAACAACAAATATTATTGCTTTAACGGCAACAGCAACCCAAAAAGTTATTAATGATATTATAGTTTCTTTAGATCTAGAAAATCCTACGATTTTTAAAAAGTCTTTTTATAGAGAAAATCTAGCGTATCAAATTTTTAAAACGGATGATAAACTCCGTAAACTACATCAGATTTTTACTAAAACGAAAGCTCCAGCAATTGTTTATGTAAACTCTAGAGTTAAAACTAAAGAAATCTGTGCTTATTTAAATGCTAACGGTTTTAAAAGTACTTTTTATCACGGCGGATTAACAAGTTTAGAAAAACAACTTTCTTTTGATAGTTGGATGACCGAAAAAACACCAATTATTGTTGCTACAAATGCTTTTGGTATGGGAATAGACAAACCCAATGTTCGGGTTGTTATTCACTTAAACCTTCCTGGATCTTTAGAGAATTATATTCAAGAAGCTGGCCGTGGCGGACGAGATGGTAACAAAGCTTTTTCGGTTGTTTTAACAAATGATAACGATATTAAACTTAGTAAAGAGTTATTAGAAAAATCGCTACCTGTTATTGAAGATATAAAATTGGTGCATCGAAAGTTATATCAACATTTTCAAATTGCCAAAGGAGAACTTATCGAAACTGCTTTCGATTTTAACTTTTTAGAATTTTGTAGTAAATACAAGTTAATTGCTAATAAAACCTACAACGCTTTACAAATATTAAATAGTAACGGAATCATAGAATTAAACTCTAATTTTCAACAAAAATCTACCATTCAATTTTCTGTTTCAAGTAAACAAGTGTTATTATATTCTCAGCAAAATCCGTCTTCAAAAAACTTTGTACAAACATTGTTACGCTTATATGGTGGAGTTTTTGAAAACCTAGTGAAAATTGATGAGTTTTATATCGCTAAAAAAGTAGGTATTACTTCTTGGCATGTTATTGAGGAATTAGAACGAATGGCTGAAAAAGAAATGCTTGAATATAATCAAGCAACAAATAATTCAGAATTATTTTTTTTACATCCTAGAGAAGATGATACAACCGTAAATCGCGTTTCTAAAAACATCCGTTTGTATTTAGCCCAGAAAAAGCAAAAAAATGATGATTTACTAGCCTTTATTAAAAACAATGAAGTTTGCAGAAGTGTACAGTTATTAAATTACTTTAATGAAATTACTAGCAAAGAGTGTGGAATTTGCGATGTTTGCTTACAAAAAAAACAAACTGTTGTTATAAAACCACTTGCTATTCTTAATTTATTAAAAAATCATAAAGCTCTAACAGTTTACGAAATCAGTATGTATCTAAACGAAAAAGAAGCAAACATTTTAATACTTTTGCGAGCGTTATTATCCGAAGAAAAAATAAACGTTACTAACAATAAATACTTTTTATAAATGAGAGATTTACGCATTGTTTTTATGGGAACACCCGATTTTGCAGTGACCATATTACAACATCTTATCGAAAATGATTATAATGTAGTTGGTGTAATTACAGCTGCTGATAAACCTGCTGGTAGAGGTCGTAAGCTAAATCAATCTGCTGTAAAAAAATATGCGCTGTCTCAAAACCTACCTATTCTTCAACCTACCAATTTAAAGAGTGAAGAATTTCAAAATGCTTTAAAAGATTGGAATGCTAATTTACAAATAGTGGTTGCTTTTAGAATGTTACCAAAAGCTGTTTGGGCAATGCCGGAATATGGTACTTTTAACTTACACGCTTCTTTACTGCCAGAATACCGGGGAGCTGCACCAATTAACTGGGCACTTATAAATGGTGAAACCAAAACAGGTGTTACTACTTTTTTTATTGATGATAAAATTGATACTGGTGAAATTATCTTACAAAAAGAGGTAACTATTAAAGAAGATGAAATTGTTGGTCAATTACATAATCGATTAATGTATTTAGGTGCCAATTTGGTTGCCGAAACACTCGATTTAATTGCTACGGGAGATGTAAACACTACAAAACAGCCCGAATTAGAAGAAAAACCTGCTCATAAACTGTTTCCTCATAATTGTAAAATAAATTGGTCTAAATCTTTAAACGATGTTTACAACCATATTCGTGGTTTAAACCCTTACCCTGCTGCCTGGACAACCATTAAAAATGGTGATGAAGAAATTTCAGCAAAAATATATGGCGTGACAAAAGAATTTTCTGAGCATGATTTTACAAACGGAATAATTATTACTTCTAAAAAGGAATTAAAAATTGCCGTAAAAGATGGTTTTCTTATTGTTGACCAAATTAAGATTTCCGGTAAAAAATTAATGGATGCTAAAAGTTTATTAAACGGTTTTCAATTCGACAAAGGAGCAAAAGCGCTGTAGCCCTTTATTTATAAGGTTTTAACGTTTTACTATTAAATACGCCCATGGTTATTAACAATTATAACTTACTTATTAACAAATAAGTCTTTTTTTAAGGTCAAAACTTGCATGGTACCGCATTCCTACTATATTTGTTGAGCTATTTAGCGAAAAACAAAAAATTAATTTTTAAAACTTATTAAAATTATGAACAAATCAGATTTAATCGATGCAATGGCTGCTGACGCAGGAATTTCTAAAGCTAATGCTAAAGCTGCATTAGACTCTTTAACTTCTAACGTTACTAAGTCTTTAAAGTCAGGTAACAAAGTTGCATTAGTTGGATGGGGAACTTGGTCTGTTTCTGAAAGAGCTGCTAGAACTGGTAGAAACCCTCAGACAGGAAAAGAAATTCAAATTGCTGCTAAAAATGTAGTAAAGTTTAAAGCGGGTGCTGGCTTAAGTGATTCAGTAAACAACTAAGAACTTTTCTTAAAAACATATTTAAAACAGCATTTAGGCAACTAAATGCTGTTTTTCTTTGCAATAGTGTCACAAACAAAATAAAGCGTTGTCTATTAAGTATAACACAAACACAAAAAAATGAAAAATACACTTACATTCATCGCTCTTTTATTATGCTTAACTACTTATGCGCAAAAAACAGTAAATGCATCTGATATTATTAGAGATGTAAAAAATGGTAAATCAGTAACTATTTCAAACGCTACTATTAAAGGAGTGTTAGACTTTACTTTTATGGATGAGGCTTTACCTAAATTACCAAAAAGAAAAAGTTGGTGGAACAACGGAGGTTCTAATACCATTGAAAAACAAATTACTAATAAAGTATCATTTATAAATTGTACTTTTAATGATGATGTATTGGCATATATTCCTCATGAAAAAAGTGGTTATACTTTTATAGCTAATTTTGAAGATGAAGTAATATTTAAAGACTGTACTTTTAAACAAAAAGCCATGTTTAAGTATTCTGATTTTGAAAGAAACACAGATTTCTCAAATACAAAATTCAATAATGACTCTACTTTTAAATATGCTAAATTCGAAAGAGATATTTCTTTCAAAAACACTTTTTTTGACGAGCCTGCAACCTTTAAATATGCAAAATTTAAACAATATGTAAGTTTTGAAAATGCGGTATTTAATGAAAGTGCTATTTTTAAATATACCGAATTTAATAACGGGGTTTCTTTTAAAAATGTAAATTTTGAAGAGGATTTAAATATAAAATATGCAAAAGTATCTGGCGACTTTAATATTACCAATATGAATGTAGCCTATGATATAGATTCTAAATACACTAAAATAAACGGAAAAAGTTTTAGTAAATACTTATTAAAAAATAAATAGTCTTTTACTTACTTTACTAAATAATTCAATAAAAACTCACAATGTATATTGTGAGTTTTTATTTATTTGCTATAAAAATTAGTTTGATTCTTATCTTATTTTCTAATAATTTGGCTAATTGTTGATACAATTCATTAAAGCGGACTCATATCTTTAAAATTAACAAATATTTGAATTGGGAAAAAATAGTGGAAAATAATTGGATAAGAAACTAGAAAAAGAAACCTCTTATTTTCCATAAATTCAGTGAAATTGGGTTTTTAAGTTTAAATAGAAATAAGATAAAACCTTTTATTAGAGTAGAAAAAAAGGTTACTTAACTTATTTGAAATCCCTGTAGAATTATAAGAAAAAATTGAATCTCAAATTTATATTCAGATTGGAAATAAAATTTTTAATAATTAAACATAAAGAACTTTTTTATCTCTCTGTTAGTTATTCTATTAAAATGATAAAAGTAATCTAATAATAGCTAAAATATTTTTCAAAAAAAATCCGCTGAAAAATTTCAACGGATTTTTTTATTATGCTTCTATATCAGATTCAAAATCATTTTTAACTCTTTTACTTCCTTCATAAAGTTCATACTTTACGAAACGACAATCTAAATCGGCATTTTTAAGTGGTATTCTCTTTGATGTTCTTAACCCAACATGTTTTAAGGCTAACATATCCGAAGTAATTAACCAAGCTGTAGAGTCGTGGTAATTATGCTTTAGTGTATCCCCTATTTTTCTATAAAACTCTTCTACATCAATATTTAAACGCTCTCCATAAGGTGGATTAAATAAAATAGTTGTTTTACCAAATACCTCTTTCTTAGAGTTAAAAAAGTTTACATGATGAATACCTATAAACTCGTCTAAATTTGCATTTATAATATTTTGTTTAGCTTTATTAACTGCAGACGGAGCTTTATCAAATCCCATTATTTTAAAATGAGAACTTGTAATTTTTTTTAGTAAAGCATCTTGAATTACAAAATACAAATCCTCATCATAATCTTTCCAATTTTCAAAAGCAAAATGCTTACGATTAATGTTTGCCGGTATATTATTCGCAATCATAGCTGCTTCAATTAAAATAGTACCCGAACCACACATTGGGTCGATAAAATTCTCTTCTCCTTTATAACCAGATAACAATACCAAACCTGCTGCTAATACTTCGTTAATTGGCGCAATATTGGTAGCACTTCTGTATCCTCTTTTATGTAGTGAATCTCCTGAAGAATCTAAAGAGATTGTTAACCATTCATTATGGATATGAATATGGATTTTAACATCTGGAAATTTTAAATCTACATTCGGACGTTTTTTGTACTTGCTCATAAAATAATCAGCAATTGCATCCTTAGATTTTAAACTAATATAGTGTGAGTTTGTTGTAAAATTTTTCGAATTTACTACTGCTCCGATAGCAAAAGTTCCGTCAACATCAATATACTTATCCCATTTTACACGCTGAATTGCTTCGTATAAATCTTCTTCATCAAAAATTTTACTCTTTTTAATCGGTTTTAAAATACGAATCGCAGTACGCAAAGCAATATTTGCTTTGTACATAAAACCGGTGTCGCCTTTAAAAGTAACATTACGTATTCCTTCTTTAACATCCTGACCACCAAGTTTTCTTAGTTCATCTGCTAAAACGCCTTCTAAACCTGCCATTGTAATAGCAGTCATTTTAAAATCTTTTTCCATGTAATTGTAAAATTTCATTGCAAAAGTACAGCTTATTTTGGGTTGATGTGAATCTTTTCTTGTTTCAATCTAAAAAACGTAAGATTTATGTATTTTTGCAGACCTTATACTTATGAAAACAACAGACTGGTTTACTTCTTGGTTCGATACTTCTTACTATCACACATTATATAAACATAGAAATGATGCCGATGCGCAATTTTTTATGCGAAACATAACTTCGTTTTTAAAATTACCAAAAACAAGTCATATTGCTGATTTACCATGTGGTAAAGGGCGACATTCGGTATACTTAAACTCTTTAGGCTATAAAGTAACTGGTGGCGATTTAAGCAGAAACAGTATTGAACATGCTAAACAATTTGAAAACGAATCGCTTAATTTTGAAGTTTGGGATATGCGTAATCCCATAGAACTTAAATACGATGCTATTTTTAACTTATTTACAAGTTTTGGCTATTTTAAGGATGACAATGAAGATATTGCTATTTTAAAAAGCATCAAAAACGGCTTAAAAGAAAATGGTGTGTTTGTTTTAGATTTTTTAAATGTTGAAAAAGTTAAAGATTCTTTAGTTGCTAAAGAAACAAAAACAATTGATGATATAGAGTTTCATATTACAAGAGAAATTAAAGATGGTTTTATCTTAAAACACATTTCTTTTATTGCTGATGACAAACAACATTCATATACAGAACAGGTTAAGTTTTTAACCTTAGATAAAATGGAAAGCTATTTTAAAAAGGCGGGTTTAAATTTAAAACATGTTTTTGGTGATTATAGCTTAAATGAATTTGATAAAAACACTTCTGATAGATTAATATTAATTGGAGAATGAGTTATATATTATTAATAATTGCTGTTTTACTAGGCTCTTTACTTGTTTTATTTTTAAAGCCAAATAATCAATTAGTTCGACTTTTATTAGCATTTAGTGGTGCTTATTTACTGTCAGTCACCATATTACATTTACTCCCAGAAGCTTATACGCATACAAATAATGTTAATAAAATCGGTATTTTAATTTTAATCGGAATTATTATACAATCGGTTTTAGAGTCGTTTTCTAAAGGAGCCGAACATGGTCATATTCATGCGCATTCTGACTCGTCGAAGTTTCCTTGGTTACTATTTGTTAGTTTGTGTATTCATGCTTTTTCTGAAGGGTTACCAATACATCATACTGGCGACAATTTACTTTGGGCAATTATTGTACATAAAATCCCTATTGCTATTGTTTTAACAACTTTCTTTTTACAGACAAATTACAGCAAAAAAATAATTGTTTTATTTTTAAGTCTTTTCGCTTTAATGAGTCCGTTGGGTGTATTGGTTTCTGACAAAGTACCTTTTTTTGTTGAATGTCATACTGAAATAACCGCTTTAATTATTGGTGTTTTTCTTCATATTTCAACAATTATACTTTTTGAAAGTTCAGAGAATCACAAATTCAATTTTAAAAAATTTACCGCAATCCTTTTAGGAATTGTATTAACAATACTTACACTTTAATATTTTTTAAATAGTGTACATAAAAAACATCAAATTGAAACAAATTCAATTTGATGTTTTTCGATTTATAAAGCACTGTTACTATCAAATAAATTCAACGTAACAAATCTCCTTTAAATTATACTACTCCTCTTCTCTATTCACCAATTCAATAGAAAAAGCTGGCATACAAACAGCTAAATACTCACATGATTCGTTAAACGGATTTGAATATTGAACTCGAACTCCTTTTTCTATTTTAATCGATTGTCCTGCTTCTAAAACAATTATTTCATCGTTAATGATAAATTGTTTTTTACCTTTTATAATATAAGTATATTCCTCAAATTCTGGTGTTTGAAAAGGCTCACTCCAACCTACTGGTGCAACCATATGAGCTATACTTACTTTTTTGTTTTTATCGGTCGCATTTCCAAAATGCTCTTCTATTAATTTTCCATCTGTAGTTGGTACTACAAACGGTTTTCTTTGAATTGTATATTTTTTATCCATAATATAAAAATTAAAAAGCCGAAACCATTGTTTCGACTTTTTGTTTATTTTTTAGTTAAACCAAATGGTTAATGATTTTATCTTAGCTAAATCAGGTATTTGATCAATCGTTACTTTTTGTGTGCTAAAATCTTTTAATCCTAAATCTTCTTTATCTAATGCAATTGTAGCATTTAAATCGTCTATAAATAAGGTAGCTGACAAAAATGATGATTCAACTTTACTTATGGTATTATTGGCGTTAATTTCCTGAAATGAAGAACTAATATTTAAACCTGATTTAGTTTTAAAACGATTATCATAAATTTCAATACTTTTTATAGTTGATAAAGAATCTAATTGTTCATTTGGTATAATCGTTAACAAATGCTTACCTCCTTTTTCGAAGATTTCATATTTATCATCTTCTTGATAAAAATTATTTCCCTTAGCTCCTTCGCTTAATATTTTTACTACAGAATCATTTTTAAAAATTCCGTCAATTTCTTGCATTGTTGTTTTTGTAGTTAATTTACCTACTTTTCCTTTAGAAACATCGTATTTATTATTTCCGCACTGCACAAATACTATTGATATTAATGCGATTAATAGAGGTTTAATTAAGTTTTTCATTTATTTATTTGGTTTATTATTAAAAACGGTTTTATGTACTATTTGTTTTATTTTAATACTTTTTTTAAGATTCCGAAAACACTTCGAATAAATGTAGCACTGGTTAGTACTTTTACAATCGGGTTTTGTCGTGTGCTTCTACTTTTTGTTGCTGAAGATCTTCTGCTTGTTTTTGCTCTTTCTTCTTTAAGCGCTTCTGCTGTTTTCTCCTTATTTATTTTTTCAATCTTCTCATTTAACAACTCGTAAGCACTTTCTCTATCAACAGCATTATTATACTTAGGTATCAATCTCGAATTATCTAATACCTGCTTAATTTCTTTATCTGTAAGCACATCCATTCTGCTCATCGGAGCACGCAGCATAGTTCGTGCTAACGGAGTCGGAATTCCTTTTTCATTTAAAACAGATATTAAGGCCTCTCCTATTCCTAATTGTGTTAATACCTTTTTGGTATCATAAAACTCTGAATCCGGATAGTTTTCTGCTGCTAACTTAATAGCTTTTCTATCTTTTGCTGTAAAAGCTCGTAAAGCATGCTGAATTTTCATTCCCAATTGCGCCAAAACATCTTCTGGCACATCTTTAGGATTTTGCGTTACAAAGTACAAACCTATCCCTTTAGATCTAATTAATTTTACAATACTTTCTATCTGATTTAACAATGCTTTTGATGCTTCTTCAAAAACCAAATGCGCTTCATCAATAAAAATAATTAACTCAGGTCTGTCACTATCTCCTTGTTCTGGAAAAGATTCATATACTTCTGCTAATAATTGCATCATAAACGTTGAAAACAATTTAGGTTTATCCTGAATATCTGTTAATCTTAAAACTGATATTAAACCTCGACCGTTTTCATCTATACGCGTTAGATCATCTACTTCAAATGATTTTTCACCAAAAAACAAATCACCACCTTGTTGCTCTATTTCTATAATTTTTCTAAGAATAGCGCCTGTACTTGCTGTAGAAATTCGACCATATTCAGCACGAATTTCCTCTTTACCTTCATTCGTAATAAATTGAAGGATTTTCTTAAAATCTTTTAAGTCTAACAATGGTAATTTATTGTCATCACAATATTTAAAAATAATCGCTACAATTCCCGATTGTGTTTCTGTTAAATCTAAAATACGCGATAATAAAACCGGACCAAATTCAGATACTGTTGCTCTTAAACGCACTCCGTTTTGTTCTGATATTGACAAAATCTCTATCGGAAACTTAGTAGCATTAAATGGAATTCCAATTTTTTGATGACGCTCGTCTATTTTCGCATGTCCAGGACTTGGTTGTGCTAATCCACTTAAATCACCTTTTACATCCATTAACAAAACCGGAATCCCTTTATCAGACATATTTTCTGCCAATACCTGTAACGTTTTAGTTTTACCCGTACCCGTCGCTCCCGCTATTAAACCATGACGATTTAAAGTTTTTAACGGAATATTTACCAATGCATTCGTTATGGTTTCTTCACCCAACATACCTGCGCCTAAAGTGATAAAATCTCCTTTACTTTTATAGCCTTCGGTTATATATTTAAAAAACGCTTCGGATTTACTCATGTTGCTTGGATTCTTTTTTTATTGATAAAACACGTAAAAGTAACAAAAATCATTCATAAAATTTTAATGTTGACTATCTTTGCATTCTTATGTTGAAAAAAGAAGTACAAGATTTAATAGATAAAGGTGAAATGCTTCCGTTAATGGAAGAATTTTATACAATACAAGGTGAAGGGTCTCATACAGGTACTGCTGCTTATTTTATTAGAATAGGTGGTTGTGATGTTGGTTGCCATTGGTGTGATGTTAAAGAAAGTTGGGATGCTAATTTACATCCACCAACAAAAACAGATGTTATTGTTACCAATGCCCAAAAATGGGCTAAAACAGTAGTAATTACTGGAGGAGAACCGTTAATGTGGAGTTTAGATTACATTACCAAACAACTCCAAGACAAAGGGATGAAAACACATATTGAAACTTCTGGTGCTTATGATTTTTCTGGTATTTGGGACTGGTTTTGCTTATCTCCTAAAAAAACAAAATTACCTACAAAAGAATGCTACAAAGAAGCTGATGAATTGAAAATGATCATTCATAATAAAAATGATTTTCAATTTGCTGAAGAACAAGCTGAAAAAGTTGGTAAAAAATGTCAACTCTTTTTACAACCAGAATGGAGTAAAAAAGAACAAATGACTCCTTTAATTGTAGATTATGTAATGAAAAACCCGAAATGGCGTGTTTCTTTACAAACCCATAAATATTTAAATATACCATAATAAAAAAAGCAACCAAATTTGGTTGCTTTTTTATTTATAATGCCACTGTAATATTAATCCCACCTATTATAAATTACATTAATATGATCTACCATATCTCTCATTATATAAAAAAAGCCTGGTTGCTCTGTTTCTACATAACATACTTTCGTTCTCCAATTCTCTTCATCAATAGCTCTGCAAGCATACTTTTTAAAAACAATATCCTCACTTTCATAATTAAATTCTTGTAAAGCCTTCTTTACAATTGTCTGTGCGTAATCTTCACTCCAACCATTATAACAATTTGGATGGTTTTCAAAAATATCTTCTAAAAATGTTATCGTTTGTGTATCTCCCATAATACTATTTTATTAATAGCCTAAGTTACTAATTTTCACAAAAAAAACCTCATCATAAAGACGAGGTTTTTTGTTATATATGTTGTTTTATTGTTATTCCTTATAATCACCCATATTAGCGTATTTATCCATACGTTGAGCTATTAAATCTGTATCATTTAAATCTTTTAACTCATTAAAAGCACTAACAATATGGTCTTGCACGGCTTTAAAAGCTGCCTCTCTATTTGAGTGTGCCCCACCTAAAGGTTCTTCAATTATTCCATCAATTAATTTTAATCGCTTCATATCATCTCCTGTTAGCTTTAATGCTTCAGCAGCTTGTTCTTTATACTCCCAACTGCGCCATAAAATAGATGAACATGATTCTGGTGAAATTACGGTATACCATGTGTTTTCCATCATGTATACTTTATCACCTACTCCAATACCAATCGCTCCTCCTGAAGCACCTTCACCAATAACAATCGTTATAATAGGTGTTTTAAGACGTGTCATTTCAAGAATATTTCGCGCAATTGCTTCTCCTTGACCGCGTTCTTCAGCTTCTAATCCTGGATAAGCACCTGGAGTGTCTAATAAAGTAACTACAGGGATACCAAACTTTTCTGCCATTTTCATTAAACGCAAAGCTTTACGGTAACCTTCTGGGTTAGCCATACCAAAATTACGATATTGACGTGTTTTAGTATTGTATCCTTTTTGTTGTCCTATAAACATAAACGACTGATCGCCTATTTTACCTAAACCACCAATCATGGCTTTATCATCTTTTACATTACGATCACCATGCAACTCCATAAAAGTATTACCACAAATAGCATTGATATAATCTAATGTATATGGGCGATTTGGATGACGTGATAATTGTACACGCTGCCAAGGTGTTAAGTTTTTGTATATATCTTTTTTTGCTTTTTCTAATTTTTTTTCTATTTTCTTACAGGTCGCTGTAACATCTACATCACTTTCTTTTCCTATATCAAAACATTTTGCCAATTGATCTTCTAACTCTTTTATTGGCAATTCAAAATCTAAATATTCCATTATATATAGTTTGATTTTATATTAGTCGTTTGTAAAGGCAAACATACTAAAAAATTGTAAATTTTAGCTTTTTACCTTTTTTAATAATACTATTTTTTACTGAACTTGCTTTTTATGAAATTAGTGTTTTTTAAAACGCCGTTTAATAAAACTACAAAAAGCACGATAAATGCTCCGTAATAAAACTCAGTACTCATTTGTTCTTTTTCTCCGAATATGATCAACGCTAAAACAATAGCATAAACAGGTTCTAAGTTAATCGTTAACATTACGGTATATGGCGTTAAATATTTCATTACCTGTACAGAAGCTATAAAAGCATATGCTGTACATATACTACTTAATATAAGTAGATATAACCAATCGTTTGTTGATATTTGAAAAAATTCAATAGAAAACTTTTGTGTAAATAATAAGTATAAAGTTATCCCTAAAGCACCAAACATTAATTGATAAAAAGAGATAATATTCGCATCATATTTTTTAATAAATAACCCGTTTAAAACAGCAAATAATGCTGATAAAAAGGCTGAAACTAATGCATAAATAATTCCTAATGTATATTGGCTTTGAAAATTAAAGATAATGTATAGACCTGCAATTACTAGTATACCCAATAAAATCTCGATAGCTTTAATTCTTCTTTTAAAAAAGATAGGTTCTATTAACGATGCGAAAAAAGCCCCTGTACTCATCGTTACCAAAGCAACTGATACATTTGATACTTTTATAGCTTGAAAAAAAGTAACCCAATGTACTGCTATAATTATACCCGATATTGCAAACTTTAGCAATCCTATTTTATCTACTTTAAATGATTTATTTCTAATAACAAAATAGAGCGCTATAAACACTACTGCCAAAGACATTCTAAACCAAACTAAAGGAATTGCATCTATAGATATTAATGCACCCAGTATTGCAGTAAACCCCCAAATAAAAACAATAAAATGTAAGTGTAGGTAGTTTTTTAATTTATTTCCTTCCATTAATGTATAAGTAAATTGCATAAGCTCCAAATACCATATTTGGTACCCATACATTTAATAAAGCATTTGCGCCTGCTACTCCTCCTAAAACCTCTGCAACTTTTAAGAAAAAAACGTAAATAAACATTACTGAAATTCCTAGTGCTAAGTTTAAACCTATTCCGCCTCGTTTTTTCTTATAAGCAAGAGCTACTGCTATGAGTGTTAAAATATAACAAGCCACAGGTAAACTTGTACGTTTATATAATTCAACTAAATATACATTTAAGTTTTTTGCTCCCCTACTTTTAGAAACCTCAATAAATTTAATGAGTTCTGGTGATCTCATTTCTTGTGCTAAAATATTTTTGTAATTAAAATCTTTAGGGGAAAAAGCAAAAGCCGTATCTAATGAAGAACCCGAGAATATGCTGTCTTTATCTTTAAATATTTTTCTTACTTTCCAATTATAAAGTTTAAAAACACTGTCTTTCTCTTTCCAATTAATATTATCAGCTGTTAACTGTTGCTTTAATTGGATCCCGTCATAAGTTTCTGTAGAAAAATTATAACCTGAGTTTCTTTTTAAATCGTAGCGTTGAAGGTACACATAAGTACTATCATTTAACTGTAAACTAAATTCTCGTACGGTATTATCGGTATATTTTTTTTTACTTAAATACTTTTTTTCAAAAGTTTTTCTTGTTTTACTGCTTGTAGGTACAAAAAAGTGATTCATAGATAAAGCAACAAAACAAACTATAGTCGCTCCTATAAAATAAGGGTATAAAAAACGAGTAAACGATACTTGAGAGCCATTTATAGCTACAATTTCTGTGTTATTTGCTAATCGAGATGTAAATAAAATTACGCCAATAAACAATGCCAAAGGCATAAATGTATTTGCATAGTAGATTATAAAATTTACATAATAGTCAACTACTACTTCATATAAAGTTAAGTCTTCATGACGTAAAAATTTATCTATTTTTTCTGCAATATCAATAGCTACCGCAATGGGTATTAGTATTAATAAAGTAAACAAAAAAGTTACTAAATAACGCTTTAATATGTACCAATCAAGTATTTTCAAAAACTAGTTTTTATAAACGATTGTCCATTTGTTTTACCATTTTATCTTTCCACTCTGTAAAGTCTCCAGCTAAAATGTGTTTTCTTGCTTCTCTTGTTAACCATAAATAGAATCCTAAATTATGAATAGATGCTATTTGTTTACCTAACATTTCTTTTGCTGCAAAAAGGTGGCGTAAATATGCTTTCGAGTACATGGTATCAACCCAAGTAATTCCCATTTCGTCGATAGGAGAAAAATCTTGCTCCCACTTTTTGTTCTTAATATTTATAGATCCGTGTGCTGTAAACAACATACCATTACGTGCATTACGTGTTGGCATTACACAATCGAACATATCAATACCTAAGGCTATGTTTTCTAAAATATTAATAGGTGTTCCTACACCCATTAAATAACGAGGCTTATCTTCAGGTAAAATAGCTGTAACTATTTCTGTCATTGCGTATAATTCTTCTGCAGGCTCTCCTACAGAAAGGCCACCAATGGCATTTCCTTGTGCACCTACAGATGCAATATATTCAGCAGATTGCTTTCTTAAATCTTTATAAGTACTTCCTTGTACAATAGGAAAAAATGTTTGTTCGTATCCGTACTTAAAAGGTAATTTTTCTAAATGATTTACACATCTTTTCAGCCATCTATGCGTCATATGCATAGAGCGCTTTGCGTAATTATAATCACAAGGATACGGTGTACACTCATCAAATGCCATAATAATATCGGCACCGATGGTACGTTGAGTTTCCATTACGTTTTCTGGTGTAAAGAAATGTGTAGATCCGTCAATATGACTTTTAAACTTCACACCTTCTTCGTTAATTTTTCTTCGTCCAGAAAGGGAATACACTTGATATCCACCACTGTCTGTTAAAATATTACGATCCCAATTCATAAACTTATGCAAACCTCCTGCGGCTTCTAAAGTTTCTAATTTAGGGCGTAAGTATAAGTGATAGGTGTTTCCTAAAATTATATCTGGATTGATCTCGTTTTTTAACTCTGATTGATGCACACCTTTTACAGTACCTACTGTACCTACAGGCATGAATATTGGAGTTTCTATTGTTCCGTGATCGGTTGTAATAACACCAGCTCGTGCTTTACTTTTTGGGTCGGTTGTTTTTAAGTCGAATTGCATAAGTTGCAAATATACGCTTATTTAAGAATTGGAAAAGTAAATAAAATCATAATAATTAGTATGTAGTTGGCTGCTGCATCAATTTCACCTTTCACACCTACAACTAACTTCTTTATAAAGGCTTTTTATTTACGTTTACGTCCAAATTTCTGATTAGAGTTTCTTTTTGTTTTCGGAGAGTTCTTTCTAAAAGCAGCACTTTTTTTATTAAAATCGTCTTGCTTTTTCACTTCTTTCTTCTTCGGTTGTTTTGGCTTTTTTTTCTCAACAACTGTAGATGCTTCTTCTGTTTTAGAGGAACTAGCAATCATTTTATTGATTTCTTTCATTTCATCAGCTGTTAACTCTCGCCAATCACCAGGTTTTAGTTTGTCTAAAGAAACATTCATAATACGTTCGCGCTTTAACTTCGTTACTTCGTATTCTAAATATTCACACATTCTGCGTATTTGACGATTTAAACCTTGGGTTAAAATAATTTGAAATGTAAAATCATTTATTTTTTTAACCTTACACTTTTGAGTTACGGTTCCTAAAATAGGAATTCCATTACCCATCCTTGCGATAAAATCATCTGTTATTGGTTTATCAACCGAAACAATGTATTCTTTTTCGTGGTTGTTCCCTGCACGTAAAATTTTATTAACGATATCACCATCATTGGTTAAAAAAATTAAACCTTCAGATGGTTTATCTAATCGTCCAATAGGGAATAATCTTTCTGGATGGCCTACAAATTTTACAATATTCTTTTTTTCTTTACTATCGGTCGTACAAACAATACCTACGGGTTTGTTTAATGCGATGTAGAGCGTAGTAGGTTTTGGTTCTAATAAACGGCCATCAACATGTACTTTATCTCCTTCAAAAACTCTATTACCTAGTTGAGCAACATTTTTATTGATGGTTACTCTACCTGCTGCAATAAATTTTTCAGCATCTCTACGAGAACAAATCCCGGTACTGCTGATAAATTTATTAAGATTTGTTGATATTTTATTCTTGTTTTCCATTAGTGCAAAGAAAAAGAAAATCCCCAAGTTTTAGCTTGAGGATCTTACTATATTATTTTGTTTTTTTAAAAAATCATCATTTTCTGTGTACAACGAGCCAAACTAGGTCTTCTATCGTAATCAAAACCAAGCGTAATCATGTGTGTACCGTAATTAAAGTCTTGAGTTTTATTTACGTTTACACTAAACCCGTAAGACATATATAAGTTGTTCTTTTTTAAACCTATTAATGGTGCTATTGCATTAGGTACAAAAAATTGATCGTTTAAGAAGGTATAACTTAAACCTGCCCACACATAACCATCATTAATACCTTTTCTTACTTTCACATTCATATCGGTTCTCGATCTTTTATCTGCTTCGTAGTATTCAACAAAAATAGAAGGTTCTATTTCTATCATATTACTAATCCTTGCCAAAACATACGACGTATATAACGTAAATCTTCGTAAAGATTCTGGTTCATTGGTTGCAAAATTATCTATTTTTTTATTTAAAAGATTATTTGCATTTACACTTACACTAAATCGTTCGTAACGGTATAACATTCCTACATCGAAATTAGAGTTTGACAGTGTTCTATTAGGAACAGTTTCTCCTGAATTATTCTCTGAAGTATCGATACCAAATTGCACAAAATTATAGCTTAAACCAAATGATAAAAAGCTATCATGAAAATTACTTAATGTTAAATGACTTGCCAATGATAACTTTACTCCTTTTTGAGAAGTAAATCCGTTTTTATCATTAAAAATAGTAATACCACCACCAAAACGTTCTGCTAAACGCGCTTCAACCACTAACGATTGTGTATCAGGAGCTCCATCAACACCAATCCATTGGCTTACACCGTTTAATCGTACCTGTAACCCACTTCCAATACCTGCATAACTTGGCGATATTAAAAAAGGGTTATCTGCCATATGGCTTATATATTGAGGTAAATTTACCTCTTGAGCTACCAATTTGACACTACAAATTAGGATACCTATTGTTATTAATATCTTTCTCATCTTTATCTATATAATGTAAAGTGTCCCATTAACTTTTTCTCTTCTCCTGATAACTCATTAAAGTAAATAGTATACCAGTAATCTCCTGCTGGTAATGGTTTACCATCATAAGTTCCGTCCCAACCTTGTACAACACCTTGGTAATTAACGATTTTACGAGCGTATCTATCATAAATAAACACCCTTAAGTTGTGATATGGCTCTACTTCTAATGGGTACCAGAAATCATTTGTACCATCACCATCTGGTGTAAATAAATTTAACACCGTAATAGTTACATAAACACCTCTTATCGTTATTGTTACCTGACAACCTCTTGCATCGGTTACTGTTATCGTGTAATCTTTTGTTTGTAGGATTGTAAATTCATTTTCCTCTCCGTAATCAACTCCATCAACAGTAAAGTTATAAGGTGGTAAACCAAAGTCTACATTTGCTATTAACTTATTTTTTTGTGAATCGTCAATAAACATCGTTAATGCTTGAATATCTTCAATGTCTATCGGGTCACTTGAGCTTTGTGCACATGACGACGTTGTGTTTGTTGCTGTAACCGTATAACCATTACCTGCAGCTACATCAACAAATTCACCTGTTGTATTTGTTGCAACAGCATTACCTGCTCCATCATATAACGTATAAGACATGTTATTCTTATATTGATCGGCAACAATTGCTACAATAATATTTCCTACCGGACAAGTATACTCCCAATCTACTGTTAAATCAAGGTCTATTGCTTGATCTGTTGTAATGGCTGGTAAAGCTACTGAAGGACATCCGCCACCACTATCTCTTACACTAATTACATATACCGTATCATCTTCTATACCTTCTGCAGCACCTAAACTAATGGTACCTGTATTATATGGCGTTGCTATTTCAACATTATTAATACTAATAAAGTAAGGTAATGTTCCTCCTTGTACATCAACGCTAATTGTTGGTGCTGGATCATCTAAACATGTTTGCTGCGTTACACTATTTAAACTTATTTGTAATGCATCTGGTTCAGTTATAACAACTTCAATAGGTGGTACAATTGTACATCCTATCACGTCTTTTATAGTTACATAATAAGTTGCTGCAGGTAAATTCTCAAACACACCGTTTGTTACAAATTTATCTGCTGGGTATAACGGATTGGCTGGTACCGAGATTAAATTATATTCATAACCTCCGTTTCCATCAAAACCTTGTGCTGTAATAATACCTGTACTACCTCCAAAACATGTTACATTTTGTGTAGCAACAGCTGTACCTGTTAATGCTATTGGCTCTGCTATGGGATACTCACCCGTTACAGTGCTACAAACTTCACCTGCTGCATTGGTACTTCTTACATTAATTTTATACGTACCAACACCTAAACCTGCAAATGAATTATCACTTTGCCATGTTCTTATTTCAACGTCATTTTCATCTACTAATTGGTATTCATAGTTTCCAAAACCACCTTCTGCATCTGCTATTAACACCCCGTTTGCATCGCCATTACAAGTAATAAATGCCGATGAAACATCTAAGGTTGCTGTTACATCTGTATACGGATTAATTCTTACCGTTATGGCATCTGATATACAAGATTCGCTATCTCTTACATATAGTTGATGTTCTCCTGCTGGAAGATCAAACCTATGATTTGGCGCTGCGTTAGCGGCTATAAAATTAATACCATCTGTACTAAATTCGTAAGGCCCTGTTCCTCCTGAACCCGATACCTCAACAATTGCTAATCCTGAACTACTACAAGTAATTACTGATAAAATATCTGCTGATGCTACTACTTCTGTAGGATCTACAATATCAATTGGTCCAACTCTACCGTCACAAGAATAACCGTCTGCTACTAATACATAATACCCAATACCTGCTGGTAAATTAGTGAACGTATTTGATGACTGACTCGCTGTTCTTGTTCCGTCAGGATATTCTAATATATAAGAATACGTTAATGGCGCTGCTTGTACTTGACCTGTTAAAGGGTCTGGTGTTACAGTAATGGTTGCCGTACTTTCATCAATACAAACATTTGGTGTTACTGTAAATGTACCTGTTATTGGTATACCATCGTCTAAAGTAAAAGTGATTGCTTCTATACAGTTATTAGCATCTCTTACTGTTGCAGTATAATCTCCTGCTATTAAGCCTGTAATTACTGCATTAGTATCGAAAGCCTGAATAGTATTTCCTGTTGTATTGTTTACCAACTCATATTCATAAACTCCCCAACCACCTGTTGCAGTTAAACTAACTTGACCAGAATCTGTTGGCGTACATTTTATGTACGTTAATTCTTCTGACAATGCTAAATCAACCGTTGGCTGTACAATTTCGAAAGGGTTCGATTCTGGTGAACAGAATGGTGTATCAATCATCGAAATTGTTACATAGTAATTACCTGCAGCTAAACCTGTAATGGTCGTTGCTGTGGTTCCTACTCCTGCTCCTGTAATACCTGTAGTTACACCACCAACATTAAACACTTCATATGTATAATCGCCACCGTAGGTTGATGTTGGACTAAAGCTTACATCTACACTTGCTGTACCATTAAAACATGCACGTTGAATATTATCAATAATTAAATCGAATACTGGCGCATCGTTTACGGTATAAAATTCTGTAAACACACAATTTGTGTCGGTATTTTCAACTTCTATTCTGTAAACTCCTGTTGGTAATAAGGTAACAAAATCACCATCAACTGCTCTTGTTTCTAATAATGCATTTGATGTATTATTATATAACCTGTACTCAACATTTGCTATAGGCAATGTACTTGTATAGGTTGCTAAAATATCTTCACCTTCATTACAATCAATCGCTCTGTCTGGAGTAATTGTTACTGCAGTTATTCTTGCGAAAGGCGCAATTGTTCTTGTTGCTGAATCAGAACAGTTGTTGCTATCAAAAACTGTTACGGTTACTTCACCACCTGCTTCGTTTGTTATTGTAAAATTAAATACACCACTATCTTGTGTTATATCATCTGATGTATCTGCTGGCGTACCATTATCATATACAAATATTGCTCTTACAAAATCACCTGTACCACCTGCTCCTGTTGTATCAACAGATACGGTTGCATTATTAGTAGTATTTGTTCCTACAGCACAATCGAAATCTGTTACGGTAACTGCTCCTGAAATATCAATAATTGGATTTTCATTTATAGTTTCTATCACATCAAAAGGGCAACCATTATCACCTGTTGCGGTTATCGTGTATGTACCTGCTGGTAAACCTTCAAATGTATTTGTTGCTGTGTCAAAAGTACCAACGCTCGGTGAAATTGTATAGGTTAATGGCGAAATACCATTCTCTATAGCCGTTACACGTATCGCTCCGTTTGATGCAGCGTTACAAATATTATCTGTAATTACTGATGCTGTAAAACTTGGTATTGTAGCCGCTTCAATATCAATTGTTCTTGTTACCGAACAGTTTGGTGTTGATGCGGTATCCGTTATTGTTACCGTATACGTTCCTACTGCTGTTGGATTGAAAGTTAATGGACTTGTAAAAGCTGCTCCTGATGCAACTGTAGCACTTGGCCCTGTAATTCCATACGTATATGTACCTGAACCTGATGCTACTTCTATAACAACTTCTGCTGCCGTTGGTGCATTACATGTTAAGTTCTTGGTTTCATCTAACGTAAAAATTAAGTTTTCACTTATTATTACATCTACCGGTGCTTGTTGCGCACATCCGTTTGAGTCGGTTACACTTACTGTATAAGTATCAGCAGTTAAACTACTAAATGTATATGTTTCTGTGGTTGCTGGTGCTATTATAGTTACAACTTGAGTAGACACAACACCTGAACCATTTGATAAAGTATATGTATATGTTCCTGTTCCGCCTTCGGCTATTACTTCAATGCTTCCACCTACATTGGTATCACAAGCATTGTCTGTCTCATCTACTGTAAAACTTACAGGATCTGGATCGGCAACTATTACGGCTGCTGATGTTCCTTCACAATCGTTTACATCTCGTACTCGTATGGTATAATCTCCTGCTGGTAAACCTGTAAACACATTGTTTGTTCCGTTGGTTGCAAAATCAAACGCTGCTATTACAGCATTGGTTGCTGTATCTTCTAACTGATACGTGTATCCGCCAAAACCGTTTGCTCCTGTTGCTGTAATTGTTGCATCAGAAAGGCCCTCACAACTTACTCCTGGGTCTACAACTCCTGTTACAGTAATTGCTGCAGTAGGTTGGGTTATTGTAAACTCATTTGTTCGCTCTGTACAGAAAGGTGTATCAGTCATTGTAATTATTACGTAATAATTAAATCCTACTGGTGTAGCTAATAAGCCTCCAATAGTTTCAACTGTATTTCCTACTCCTATTCCATCTGCTGTTGTTGTTGCAGTTATATCATTATCATCTAATAAATTACCTGGGGTACCATTATCGTCCATAACAACATACGTGTAATCACCTGCATATAATGTACTTGCATCAAAACTAATGTCAATACTTCCACCACTTGCTCCGAAACATGTTGCTTGCGGATTGTTTGCAATTACTGTAAAGTCTGGTGCCGTACCTACGGTATACGTTTTTGTAAACACACAACCTGTTACTGGGTATGTTGCTGTTATGGTATACGAACCTGTTGGTAAATCTGTAAAACTTACTGAATCTGTAGCTAATACCGCTGTTTCAGTTGTTGATCCGGCATATGCTCCTGGTGCATTTGTAATATTATAAGTAACATTTGCAATATCTGTACTTGTTTTTACTTCAATATTTTCTCCTGTGGCACAATCGATATCTTTTACTGAAGTAATATTGATATCTTCAATAGGTTCAAAAGCATTTATATCTGTTGATGCTGATACTGCTTCACAATTAGCACTATCTACAATACGCACATAATAGCTACCGCCCGCAAGATCGCTTATTGAAAATTCATACGTTGTACCGGTTACTGTTACCGTGTTTACTAAAACATCATCTGTTAAATCAGCTGGGGTTCCGTTATCATTATACAACTCTACTATTGTATAAGATAAACTTCCTCCTCCTACATCCGAAGAAGTATCAATACTTAAGGTAGCATTGTTTACATCATTGCCTGTTGTACAACCAAACTGAACTGCAGCTGGTGCTGTTACTGTTAGTATTGGGTTATCTGCTACAACAATATCTGCTTCTTCTGTAAAACAGTCATTATCTCCTGTAACTCTTACCGTATACTCTCCTGCTGGTACATTGATAAATGAATTGCTTGCCGCATCCCATGTAGCTTGTCCTGCTACTAAACCGCTTCCTGCTGTTTGAACAATACTATATGCTAACGGCGTTAAGCCTGCTGTTACAGCAACAGCTATACTTCCGTTGGCACCTCCATTACACGTTGCATCTGTTACAGATGTTGTGAAAATTGGTAGAACGGCCGCTGCAATATCAATTGTTCTTGTTACCGAACAGTTTGGTGTTGATGCTGTATCCGTTATTGTTACCGTATATGTTCCTACTGCTGTTGGATTGAAAGTTAATGGACTTGTAAAAGCTGCTCCTGATGCAACTGTAGCACTTGGCCCTGTAATTCCATACGTATATGTACCTGAACCTGATGCTACTTCTATAACAACTTCTGCTGCCGTTGGTGCATTACATGTTAAGTTCTTGGTTTCATCTAACGTAAAAATTAAGTTTTCACTTATTATTACATCTACCGGTGCTTGTTGCGCACATCCGTTTGAGTCGGTTACACTTACTGTATAAGTATCAGCAGTTAAACTACTAAATGTATATGTTTCTGTGGTTGCTGGTGCTATTATAGTTACAACTTGAGTAGACACAACACCTGAACCATTTGATAAAGTATATGTATATGTTCCTGTTCCGCCTTCGGCTATTACTTCAATGCTTCCACCTACATTGGTATCACAAGCATTGTCTGTCTCATCTACTGTAAAACTTACAGGATCTGGATCGGCAACTATTACGGCTGCTGATGTTCCTTCACAATCGTTTACATCTCGTACTCGTATGGTATAATCTCCTGCTGGTAAACCTGTAAACACATTGTTTGTTCCGTTGGTTGCAAAATCAAACGCTGCTATTACAGCATTGGTTGCTGTATCTTCTAACTGATACGTGTATCCGCCAAAACCGTTTGCTCCTGTTGCTGTAATTGTTGCATCAGAAAGGCCCTCACAACTTACTCCTGGGTCTACAACTCCTGTTACAGTAATTGCTGCAGTAGGTTGGGTTATTGTAAACTCATTTGTTCGCTCTGTACAGAAAGGTGTATCAGTCATTGTAATTATTACGTAATAATTAAATCCTACTGGTGTAGCTAATAAGCCTCCAATAGTTTCAACTGTATTTCCTACTCCTATTCCATCTGCTGTTGTTGTTGCAGTTATATCATTATCATCTAATAAATTACCTGGGGTACCATTATCGTCCATAACAACATACGTGTAATCACCTGCATATAATGTACTTGCATCAAAACTAATGTCAATACTTCCACCACTTGCTCCGAAACATGTTGCTTGCGGATTGTTTGCAATTACTGTAAAGTCTGGTGCCGTACCTACGGTATACGTTTTTGTAAACACACAACCTGTTACTGGGTATGTTGCTGTTATGGTATACGAACCTGTTGGTAAATCTGTAAAACTTACTGAATCTGTAGCTAATACCGCTGTTTCAGTTGTTGATCCGGCATATGCTCCTGGTGCATTTGTAATATTATAAGTAACATTTGCAATATCTGTACTTGTTTTTACTTCAATATTTTCTCCTGTGGCACAATCGATATCTTTTACTGAAGTAATATTGATATCTTCAATAGGTTCAAAAGCATTTATATCTGTTGATGCTGATACTGCTTCACAATTAGCACTATCTACAATACGCACATAATAGCTACCGCCCGCAAGATCGCTTATTGAAAATTCATACGTTGTACCGGTTACTGTTACCGTGTTTACTAAAACATCATCTGTTGTAGTTGCTGGACTATCTAAGTTAACATCTTGGTATAATTCTACAGTTGTATAAGTACCTGTTCCTCCTGAAACTCCAAATGTATCTTCTGCTCTTATACTTAATGTTGCATTGTTTACAGTGTTTCCTGTTGTACATCCAAACTGAACTGGTGTTGGTGCGTTTACTGTTAATACATCATTATCTTCTACTAAAATACCTGTTTCATCAGTTGAACATGCATTATCTCCTGTAACTGTTACCGTATATTCTCCGGCTGGTACATTGATAAATGAATTGCTTGCCGCATCCCATGTTGCTAATCCTGCGCCTAAAGCTGGTAAATCTGTTTTAACAATACTATATGTATATGGTGTTAAGCCTCCGGTTACATCTACTGCGATACTTCCTGTGGCACTTCCATCACAAGTAGCGTTTGTTACGCTTGTTGTAAAAATTGGTAGTACGGCTGGTGCTACGGTAAATACTTTTGTATTTGTACAACCTTCTGCAGTATCTGTAATTGTTATGGTGTATACATCAGCTGTTGCAGTGCTAAAAGTAAAAGGTGTTGCTGGTAAAGCCGTACCTGCTGTAACTACAACGGTATTTGCTCCACTATCATCTCTCGTAATTAGATACGTATAAGTTCCACTACCTGTTACATTATCTATTTCGTAGGTTGCTTCGTTTGCCGGAGACGGAGTATCACACGTTAAGTTTTTAGTTAAATTAACTTCATATTCTAAATCTGGTTGAATATCTGCATTTGTATCAACCGTACATCCGTTAGCATCTCTTACAGTAATTACATGGTTTCCTGGTGTTAAGTTTTGTGCAATAAATTCTGCATATCCTAAACCACCATCTAAAGCAATTGCACTGCTAAATGTTCCGCCATCTACAGAGAATTGATAAGGACCTGTACCACTATTAACTCTTACTGTAATTGTTTTGTTAGCGTCACAACTGTTTGGTGTTGTACTTACAATTACTGGTGGTTGACTTACAGTTAAATCTACCGGACCAACTGTTGTTGCACAACTATTACCATTACTATCTGTAACGGTAACTGTTATGTTGGTAACATCTAAAGTTGTATCTGTTACATCTGCGTACCCAAATTCTATTGTATTACCGGTTACAACAGCATCTGTTGTTACAAAATTAGTTGCTCCAGCCACGGTATAGGTATAAGGCGCTGTTCCTCCTGTAACATTATCAATTCTTACAACTCCATTTGTACTACATGTTATATTACTTACTACTGATAAATCTGCGGATATAGGTTGTGTTTCTATTATTTCTATATCACCACTTGCCCACTGACATGCAGTTGGGGCACCTGCATCAACTTCAATTACTACGAAATATAAACCAGATGATAAACCATCTAACCCACCGGCTCCTGGTACCGACCCGTCTAAAGTAAACGGATACGTTATTGGTGCTGTTAATGTGCCATTAATACCTGCAATTGGACTATCTGTTACACCATCGTATAATTGCCAATTTACATCTTCACCTGCTAAAACACCATCTGTATCCTCTATTTCAAAAGATAAAGAACCGTTATTAGCTGCACTACAAGCTTGACTTGATGCTGTTGGTGTGATATTTACATCGAAATTTGAATCAGGAAATATAATCGGAATGTCTGGATCATTTGTTTGAATACAATTTGTATCTGTATCTCTTACATAAAACAAATAATTTAATCCAGGTATTATATCAGAAAAAACATATCTTCTAAAATCAGAATTAAGATTACCTGGATCTAAATCTACTGGCCCTGGTTGAAGAGCTCCATACCAAATATTTGTATTTATAGGATCATCAGTACTAATTCCAAATTCAAAAGGTCCATTTCCTCCCTCCGCTACAACTTCTATTGTATAACCAGTAACACAATCTCCACCAGGAGTAATTTGAACAACAATACCTGCTACTTGAAAAGGCATCACAAAAATACCATTGTCTAATTGACAACGTGTTGCGCCACCATCAACAATCCTTATTGATGGATAATATGTTTGACCTTGAACTAAACCTCTAACACTATATAAATTATCACCAGCTACAACTGAAGTTGCTAATGATGACATAGCAGTCCAAGTAGCTCCGTTATCTAAAGAATATTCTAATGTATAAGGTGTGTAATCTGCTAATGTTAAACTTCCAAAATTAAAATCGAAACCAGTATTAACAGGATCTGCAACAACACAATCAGGTGGCAAAACAGGTTCTATATTTATTACTATAGGTGTAGGATCTACCAATTCAATTGCTGGGCTTATGGTATCTGTACAACCTAAAGCATCAGTAATTGAAATTGTATAACTTTCTGCAGGTAAATTATTAAAACTAAAATTAGTTCCTGAAAAATTACTTATAGTTTCTACTAAAACAGCTGCGCTATTTGTAATAGTAATTGTAAATGGTCCTTGCCCTGTATTGGCTGTTATAACACCGTCTATACTACCTAAATCACCATTACATACTGGTTGATTTGGGGTAGCTGTAATTGCTACTGGTGTTATAGCATTTACAATAACATCTTGTACTATATATTCACAACCAGCATCGTCTTGCACATATACATCGTATGTACCAGCTGCCGTAATTACAATAGGGTTTGTTGCTGAAAATGCTCCTGCAGCATTACCATCTGGCACTGCTGAGAATTCATATGTACCAGAACCACCTGTTGGGCTTACTAGTATTTGGCCGTCATTACAACTTATATCTGTTGGTGTTGCCGAGGCAACTAAAGCATCGTTTATAGTAACGTTGGCAACTTCTGTACAACCAGCAATATCTCTAATAGTTACCGTATAGGCAATATTAGATAAACCTGTAATGCTAAATGTTGTAGCATTGGCAGGTGCAAATGGCGTAAAGTTAGTACCGTCTAAACTGTACTCGTAAGTTCCGTTACCATCGGTAACATCTAAATCTATAATTCCGTTAGCCCCATCGTAACATTGTGGAGTTGCTGTAAATACAATTGTTTCCCTTACTGGTACATTAACTTGAAATGGTATTGAACGACAGCTTTCTGAATCGATTGCTACTACCCAGTAATTTCCTGCGGTATCGATATCTGTAAAAGGTGCGCCTGTTTGAACGGCTGGTGCAGTTCCTGTAGCGTTATCAAATAATTCATAGGTATAAGGACCTCCGTTTCCACCTGATGTTGTTGGTGTTATGGTAATTGTTGCTCCGTTTAATGGGTCTGCATCACACGTAATTAGTTTTGTTACTGATGCTGCTACATTTATTACTGATGGATCTGATAAAGTTACCGGTGCCAATGTAATATTACAATCTGTAGTTGAACCTGTTGGTCTTACTACAATGTTATATGTATTATCTGCTAAGCCTGAAATTGTAAATGGATTTGTTGCTGCTGCAGTAAACGCTGCTCCATTTAGTGAATATTCAAAATCTGCTGGTAAAGTTGTTGGTGCTGGGAAATAAGCAGTTACTTCTATACTTCCGTTAGTATTTCCTATACAAACAGGATTCGATTGGTCGGTTACTTGTGCTGTAAACTCTTGATTATCTAAAACAGTAATATTATCAACCGTTGTTGTACAACTACTTCCGTAATCAATACTAACAACATAAGTTCCATCCGATAAACCACTAAAAATACCAGTAGTATTGGTTGTTCCTCCTAATGTATAATTATAAGTTCCTGCTGCGGCTGGTGTTAATTGCGTTAAAGTTATTGTTCCTGTTCCGTCACAATTATAAGTTACAGCATTACTAAAAGTTGGCTCCTCTGGTAATGGTGCAATGGTAATATCTGGCGTTACCGTAAAACTACAGCTATTTGCATCTGTTATTGTTACAGTATATGTTCCGTCTGTTAAATCTTCAAATGTGTAATCAAAAGTTACCGTGTCTGTTGTAAATGCTGTAGAAGTGGTTCCATCACTTAAAGTATAGGTGTATGGTGCTGTTCCTCCTGTTACATTTTCTACAGTGATTTCTCCTAATTGAGCACACGTATAAATTTGTGATTCTCTTGAATCTCCTGATAATGGATTTGGTGCAGCAATTGTAATTTCTGCTGTATCTGTACATCCATTAGCATCCGTAGTCTCAATATCATAGGTTCCGTTAGCTAAACCATTAAAAGAAACGCTAACATCTGATGATGCACCTGATGTTTGTTCTGTACCTGGTGCGCCTTGTAATGTTATTGTCGTTGTATAATCTGCTGTTCCGTTACTAATAGCAATACTTACAGAACCTGTGTCGCCATTACAATCTGGCTGCGTTTCGGTAACTACTATCGTAGGATCTGCTATTCTGGTAATGGTTACATCTTCTGTATATTCACAAAACCCTGCATCTCCGTTTTGGTCTCTTACACTTACTGTATAAGAACCTGCTGCAACATTAATTGGGCTTGTAGTACTTGTAGTTACTGCCCCTGCTGTTGGAGCAATTGGTGTTACAACATATTGGTAATTGCCATCTCCTCCTGTTGGTGTAATTGTTATTTGCCCTAAATCTTCACAATTCTCGTTGGTAGTTGCTACGGTGGCTCCTATCTGCGGATTAATTACGACTCCTGTTACTGTTGCCGTACAATTAAAGCCATCGGTAACAGTTACATCGTACGTACCGTCTGTTAAACCAGTAAATATGTTTGATGTTTGCGTGGTTGTTCCACCATCTAAACTATAGGTATAATTTCCGTTACCTGTTAGAATATTTACTGTTAACGTACCGTTATTGCTTGTCGCATTATAACAAACTTCTGGCGTTACAGTAAATGTTACAACTATTGCATCTGGTACAGTTACCATAATTGGAGCTGATGTACAACCCTCTACATCTGAGGCTACTACCCAGTAATTTCCTGCGGTATCGATATCTGTAAAAGGTGCGCCTGTTTGAACGGCTGGTGCAGTTCCTGTAGCGTTATCAAATAATTCATAGGTATAAGGACCTCCGTTTCCACCTGATGTTGTTGGTGTTATGGTAATTGTTGCTCCGTTTAATGGGTCTGCATCACACGTAATTAGTTTTGTTACTGATGCTGCTACATTTATTACTGATGGATCTGATAAAGTTACCGGTGCCAATGTAATATTACAATCTGTAGTTGAACCTGTTGGTCTTACTACAATGTTATATGTATTATCTGCTAAGCCTGAAATTGTAAATGGATTTGTTGCTGCTGCAGTAAACGCTGCTCCATTTAGTGAATATTCAAAATCTGCTGGTAAAGTTGTTGGTGCTGGGAAATAAGCAGTTACTTCTATACTTCCGTTAGTATTTCCTATACAAACAGGATTCGATTGGTCGGTTACTTGTGCTGTAAACTCTTGATTATCTAAAACAGTAATATTATCAACCGTTGTTGTACAACTACTTCCGTAATCAATACTAACAACATAAGTTCCATCCGATAAACCACTAAAAATACCAGTAGTATTGGTTGTTCCTCCTAATGTATAATTATAAGTTCCTGCTGCGGCTGGTGTTAATTGCGTTAAAGTTATTGTTCCTGTTCCGTCACAATTATAAGTTACAGCATTACTAAAAGTTGGCTCCTCTGGTAATGGTGCAATGGTAATATCTGGCGTTACCGTAAAACTACAGCTATTTGCATCTGTTATTGTTACAGTATATGTTCCGTCTGTTAAATCTTCAAATGTGTAATCAAAAGTTACCGTGTCTGTTGTAAATGCTGTAGAAGTGGTTCCATCACTTAAAGTATAGGTGTATGGTGCTGTTCCTCCTGTTACATTTTCTACAGTGATTTCTCCTAATTGAGCACACGTATAAATTTGTGATTCTCTTGAATCTCCTGATAATGGATTTGGTGCAGCAATTGTAATTTCTGCTGTATCTGTACATCCATTAGCATCCGTAGTCTCAATATCATAGGTTCCGTTAGCTAAACCATTAAAAGAAACGCTAACATCTGATGATGCACCTGATGTTTGTTCTGTACCTGGTGCGCCTTGTAATGTTATTGTCGTTGTATAATCTGCTGTTCCGTTACTAATAGCAATACTTACAGAACCTGTGTCGCCATTACAATCTGGCTGCGTTTCGGTAACTACTATCGTAGGATCTGCTATTCTGGTAATGGTTACATCTTCTGTATATTCACAAAACCCTGCATCTCCGTTTTGGTCTCTTACACTTACTGTATAAGAACCTGCTGCAACATTAATTGGGCTTGTAGTACTTGTAGTTACTGCCCCTGCTGTTGGAGCAATTGGTGTTACAACATATTGGTAATTGCCATCTCCTCCTGTTGGTGTAATTGTTATTTGCCCTAAATCTTCACAATTCTCGTTGGTAGTTGCTACGGTGGCTCCTATCTGCGGATTAATTGTTGCTGTAACTGGCGGTATTGTACACCCTAATCCGTCTTGAACGGTTACGTTATAAGTACCTGCCGTTAAACCTGTAAATATATACTGATTTGGTGTTGCAACATCTGGTGTTTGCCATGTTGTACCATTATCTATACTAAATTGGTAATCATCGTTTCCGGCTGTAACATCTACCGTTAAGGTACCATTATTGCTAGTAGCGTTATAACAAGTTTCTGGAGTTACGGTAAACTCAACATCTATTGGTGATTGTACTGATACATTTACTGGTACACAATTGTTTCTTGCTATTGTAATTTGAACATCATCAATAAAATTACCTACAGATCTTCCTCCAACCGCGGATAAAGCATCAAAAGCAATAACTGTGGTTGATTGCCCAACTGGTACTGTATATGTGCCAATATACACACCCCATGCAGTGTTGCCGTCTGACATTGTTTCTACTACAGCTGCTGTTGCTAAATCACCTCCAATTTTAACAGTTGCTTCATCTACACCATCTCTACCTCTATGCGCAACAGACCAATTAATTACATCTCCTGGCTGTGTACAATATTCTTGAAATAAAGAACCTGGATTGTTTGCATTTAATTCTGCAAACTGATTACCATCATGTGCTGGTACACCTAAAAAACCACTCTGCCATAGTTCTATAACATTTGTAGGGTCATTAGTATCCCAACCTGGCACATCATCTTCGTTTATGAACTGAAAATTTGGTGCTGGTGGTCTATTAACCAAAGGTTGCTCGAAACTACCATTTTCGAATAAATTTGAAGTACAACCACATTCGTTACAGTTTCTACTATCACGAATCATTACTATATAATCTGTTACTCTTCCTGGTACATCATTAAATATGTTAGATGATTGCCATGTAGCACCATCATCTATACTAAATTCATAAGGCGGCACACCACCCGAAGCCGAAGCTATAATGGTTCCTGCTGGTGGACCAGAACATGTTGGTTGCTGATCTACGGCTGCAGTTAATGTTAACTCGTCTGGTTGTGTAATTGTTACATCTCCTAAATCTATTACACAGGTGGTTCCACCATCTACTTCTCTAATAAAAACATCATAAGTACCGGCTGCTAAACCTACAACTCTGTATGGGTTATCTGCTGTAAAAGACCAAGTAGAACCTCCATCTGTAGAATATTCAAAACTAGTACCTATAACATTACTTGCTCCTATAGTAATACTTCCATTATCAGAGCCAAAACATTCACTATCTGAAGTTGCTCTTATATCTCCAGAAAAAGCATTTCCACCTGCAACAGTTACCGGAATATCTGTTCTACAGTTTCCGAAATAGTTGACTCTTATTGAGTGTGCTCCTACCGCTACATCTGTAAAAACATTTGCATTTGCACCTGTTTGCACTATTGTGCCATCTAAGGTATAAGTGTACGAAGCATCAAATGGAGTTATTGTTATAGTTCCTTCTCCTTCACAATTATATACTACAGTTTGATTAAATGTTGGCGCACCCGGAATTGGGTCTATAACAACATCTGCTAAATCTCTCGGACATCCGTTGGCATCTTCAACTCTAATATTATAGGTTCCTGCTGCTAAATTTATAACAGGATTACTTGTTGCTGCTGTATACGTTGCGTCTGCTGCTAATTTATAATAAAAAGTATACGCACCTGTACCTCCTGATGGATCTGTAAAAGTTATGGTACCTTGTATGGTATTACCATTAGTATCACAACTATGATCGGTATGTGCTGTACTACCACCTGTTAAAGCAGCTGGTTCTTCAATTTCAATATTTTCGATATCATATATACATTGATATCCTGTTTTAGAAGCTCTAACTCTTACTGTATAAGTGTTTGCTGCAAGGTTAGCAAACACACCTGTTGCATTCCAATTAGCACCTGCATCAATACTATATTCAAATGTATAGCCTAAATCTGCACCGTTAATACTTACATTTATTTGTCCGTCTGTTAAACCGTTACACGAAATATCTGTCGTGTCTGTTGTAAATTGTACTTCTGGCTCTACAACAACTGTTGCTGTTGCTGTTGTTGAACAATTATTACTATCTGTTACTTCAAAAACATAAGTTCCTTCATTTCCGTTAGCTACATTATAAGTTGTTCCTGTAACAGCTGCAGGCGTTGTTACTGAAGCCGGAGCTGAAATAAGTGAAATATTATAGGTTAAACCTGGTAATAATGTTCCTCCTCCCGGTGTTAACGTAATAATACCATCGGAAGATCCATCAACACATGAAATATTTTTTGTAGTGGTTGCTAATAATGTAATTGGGTCTGGTTTGTTTATTACACGTGTATCTGTTGCTGTACAACCATCTTCTGTAGTTATAGTGGTTACAAAAGTACCTCCATCATTAAAGTCAAAAGTTTGACTGCTGTTTGCTATGAAACCTCCTGAATTTGCTGCAGGAACACCATCTCTTGTAATTTCATAAGAATACCCTCCTGGTACTCCACTAACACTAGCTGTTATTTGTATAACGTCATCTGAACAATTAAGGGTTCCTTGAGTTACATTTAATTGTATAGGTGGTGATTGTATGTTTATATTTTCTTGTGTATATGTACATGAACCTGCTGGTGCACCTATTAAGCGAATTGATAAATCATAATCTCCTGCATCAGTTATTGAAAAAGTGGCATTTGTTGAAAATGGTTCATTAAAACCTCCAGGGCCCGTTAAACTGTATTCATAACCGTCAGGAACATTTGTAATTACTATACTACCTGGTGTATTACAAACAATATCTTGGGTGGTAATTGTTGGGTTTAGTGTAGCCTTATATACATTAAAGTAATAAGTTTGCGGACATCGACCATCGTATAATACCTCTAAGCGATATTCACCTTCAGTATCAAAATTTTTATCTAATTCAGTTCCAATATTTGTCCAATCACAATCCGTATCTAAATTAGCACAACCTTCTACCGCCTGAACAGTACAAGTAGATGCAGCATCTAATTTAAACCAGTTAACTGTAGTAGCACCCGTAAATGGTAAATCTATATCTATAGAACTATTAATTCCACATAAATAAACCTCAGCTAACTCAAAACCATTACACTCAGGTAAAACTTGTGAAGCAAAAGGAGCTAAAGGATTTGGTTCATCATTAAAACTAACTACATTAACCGTTTCGGTAGCATCAATACAACCTACCGGAGCTATTTTTGTTACAATATATGTTCCTGCTTGAGTTACTGTTAGAGTTTGATTTGTACCAAGTATAACTCCTGGATTACTTGCTTCTTCCCATGAATAAGTATCAAAACCATTACCTGCAACAATATCTATACTTGCACCACAAAGTACTTCTGACCTTTCGAAAGTACAACCAGAGGTATCCACTAAAAAGTTAGAGGTACCTACAACTCCAAAATTACAGTCATCAACTCCTGCAAAACTTGGTTCATTATCAATAAGGACTCCTCCTTTTATACCTTGATAACTAGCAAAAGCTTGGTTTTGAATTTCATTAGAACATACATCTCTTAAATCATTACAGTCCGTAACTACTTGAACACGTATATCGATTTCATGTAAATCTCCTCCTTCTAAAACCATACTATCTGGCACAGAAAATTGAAGTTCGGCTCTAAAACCATTATCAACAGCGGGAGGGTCATAAGCTACTATAGTTACACCTGCTGGTAAATCGATATTAAAACGTGTACCGTCTGGCGCAGCTGACCCGTTGGGTGCAGCCACTTCTAATAAATCCACATTTTTTGGCAACCTATCTGTAATAATAGTATTTGTAGCATCATCCGTACCTACATTTTGAAACGTAATATTATAAAACAATTCTGCTCCCAAACCTACAGGAGTTCCTGATATTTCTTCACCACCTGGGTCTGTTATTGTTTTTAACAGTTGTACTTCTGGCTGTATTATTTCTACAGCTAGTGCATTTAAGAATGGGTAATAAACATCTCCACTTGTAGTAAATCGAACATTAGCAGTTGTTTGACCATTCGTTATAACACTATTATTAGGATTATTTAACTCATAGAGATCAACATCAAAACCTAAAGTATTTTCACTATCAGGTGTACGTGTAGTAACATAGTTGTCATACCTAGTTATAGATCCATTAAAAAAGTTATCTGCTTGATTTAAATTTGTTGTAAATTGGTCTATATAATTACCTGTACCGTCTTCTTCATCATTAATTTGAAAACTATCTCCAGTAATACTTCTATCTCCTTCTAAAGTTGCTGCTAGTAAAGTTGCTCTAACAGGTGCTGGATTAGATGCATCAGGCCCAACTGGTACGGTAATAAACCCTGTATAAGATAAATCTACATTGTTACTACCGTCAACTTCTGCAAAACCATCAAAAACAGCTATGTTTTTACTTGACTCTGTTTGATTCTCATAAATAACTACCATCGTCCAACCTGCAGCACCACCTAAACCATTAGGATCATCACCTCTTACCCCTTTTATATCTGCTGCAAAATAAGTACCATTATGTCCGTCAGGGTTTGCAGTTGTAGTTAAACTTTGAACATCTGTTGTAATATCTTTATAACAAATATATGTAAAGCCATTATCTATAATTAATTCTCTCTTCGAGGTATCTATTTCATCTGCTTGAATAGCTTGATAAGCTCCACCGGGTAATTTAAATTTTATATTCTTGAAATCCCCAGAACGATTAGAACCACTCCAGGTATCTCTAGGGTAAACCCCTGCCCAATATAATCCTGCATACACCACTCTAGAGCAAGTAGCTAAAGCTAAAATATCTGAACTAGAAGAAAATGTAGTATTATCACCATCTGTATCAATATACTGCATATCAAGAGATCCGTTTGATTCAGAACCATCATACGGGTCATTTGGGTCAATATCACTACCTCCACCACCATTTCCATTTCCATTTCCATTTCCATTTCCATTTCCATTTCCTCCACTACTTTCATATTTACTTAAAATATTATTAGCTATAAAGGTAATATTCCCTTTAATATTAATACCCCCTGCAGAACCATCTGGCTTAATAATTCGCTGATCAAAAGAGGGTGGTTTTTTTCCTAAAGAAAATACTTCTTGTGTTTTTTTATATCCAATACTCTCCTTTACAACTTTATTTTTATCATTAATAACTTCTTTTTCTTGCGAAAAAGTAAAAGTGGTTATTAAAAAAACTAGTATTATAAGTATTTTTTTCATCATCTTTTCTCGGGGATTAATTGTTTAAGGGGGCTTACAAATTAATTATTTTATACGTACTATCGTTTTACGGTCGTAAAACGAACCGTTTAAATTATTATTATACAACTTAATAGCTTCTTCTCTAGTTTCCGTTTTTGCTATATACGTATGCATATAACCAGTCGTAGGGTTTATAAAGTATCCTGCATCGATACCATCATTTCTTAACTCATCAACATTTCTATCCGCTAATGCTTTATTTCCATTTACATATACTTGTAAATAATATCCTGGTGCAACTCCTTGCATGTTAGACATGGTTCTTACTCTTGCTTTAGGTTGTGTTTTAGGTTCTTTGTAACTATCGCCACTTGTACCTATGGTTAATTTAACAACATAAACTACATCTTTACCGCTTTTCTTTATTACTATTGATGATTTATCATTTTTATCATCACTTTCAAACATTCGCGTTTTATCAGTTAACTCATCTACTTTTTCAACTGCATCTTCTTCTTTTGCAAACCGATCTATATATACGTAATAATATTTTTCTTTTGGTTCGAAAATATATTTTGCTTCTACATCTGATCTTTTCCATTTATCAATTAAAGGAAATACATTTTCTTTATTCTTATACCTATCAGAAACGATATAATACATTGTACCTCCGCCGCCACTACCTGAGGTTGTAATGGTACTTTGTCTCCATGGTTTATCTGACCTTCTTCTTAATGATGTGTCTTTTTCTTCAACAGTGTTTTTAACAGGAGCTGGCACTATTACTTTTTGTGGTGCTGGTTGATTTTTTAACAAACGTAAAACCTCATCAACTTTTTTATTTAAAATATCTATAGAGTCTTGTGCTGTTTGAATTTCATCTGATAAATCATTATGCTCTTCATTTTTATATTCATTTTTAGGCGCTCTTTCTGGCAATGTTACATTTACATTACCTGATCGTCTTGTTGGTCTTTCTCTTGAATATGATTTTTTTCCAAAATTATAAATCAACCCAATTTCATTTGTTGCTGCGAAAGAACTTTTCTCATAACTAAAACCAACCGCTAGTTTATCTGAAATATTTACACCTATTCCTGCAGAAATACCATACGTTTTATCGTAACCTGCTTTTAACCAACCTGCTTTTGGTAAATCTAATATTACATTACCACCAACACTAAATTCATTTTCACCCGGCTTTCTTGCCATTACTAGAGTTCTTAAATCTGCTCCTTCAAAAATTCCTGAAGCGTATGTAAATTCATATGAATACATTGCGTGTGCAGAAAAAGTTTTTTCGCCAAATGAAGTAGCCATTTCACTACTTTTTAAATTAAAGTCCACTAAATTCTCAAAAAACACCCCAACATCAAACTTACCAAATGATAAAGTTACTGCTGGTTGTAACATTACTAACGGTATATCCTGAAAGTTTGCTACTTGCGGGTCTGGTACTGTTGAATTTACCTTTACAGCATCTGCACTTCGTCTGCTATAAAGAAAATTGAACCCAAATGTTAAATCTAAATTTTCATTTAATTTTAATTTTTGCGCATAGTTTATTAAGGCTCCAAAATCTTTAAAAACACCTACTTCTTGCTGATAAATAGCAACACCTGCACCTACATTTTCGCGCATTTTACCTGCATAGGTTCCTACATACAATCTAGGATTGTCTTCAAAATCTACATTACTATTACGTACAATAGCAGTCATCTCTGTTTTACTTTCTCGCAAAGCCGAAAAAGTAGGAACTGTTAAAAAGCGGTTAAACTTCATAAAATTTCTTGAAGTAAAACTATTGTATTGTTGCGCATCGTCAGATCCTTGTGCTTGTAATGAAAACACACTTACTAATAACACGATACATAATGTAATTTTTTTTATCATCTTAAATCTTTAATCTAATACAGATATTGTTCCTGCTTTAATTAATACATCTTCTTTTATAATTTTATAGTAGAAGATTTTTTGATTCCCTAAACTTTCTAATGGCCAATCATTTTTATAATCGGATGTATTTAAAATTTCTTTACCACTAGAATCATACAATTGTATTAATACCGATGGTTGAAATGCATATTTGTTTGATAATTGCCAAGTATCGTTTATTCCGTCTTCATTGGGCGTAACAATATTTGGTACGATAACCTGGTCATCCTGCTCTACAACTTCTACCGTAAGTACCACACTACAAGCACCAACAGAAGCTTCTACTGTATAAAAACCTAATGTATTAACATCTAAAGTCTCGTTTGTTGATAAAACTGTACCACTAGTATCTTCTCCTAAATGCCAAACATAAGATTCAGCTCCCGATGCTGTTACGGTTACTGTTTGCCCTTGTATAAGCACTACTTTTTCTGATGGTGTTACCATTACCACAGATTCATCAAATAATACAACATTAATAGGTGCGTATGTTTTTTCACATCCAAAACCGGTTACTTTTAATGTATATTCACCAATTTCTGTAACGGTAAATTCTTCAACATCTGTAGCAATTGCGGTAGTATCATCATCTTTAAACCACTCGTAAGTATAGCCTGCTACTAAAACATCAATTGTATATACGATATCGCCACCTGGGCATAATGAATTAGAAGAAGATGTTGAAGTAATTTCTGGATCTTCAACAATAAGTTTTATAGGCAACTCATTAGAGTCTGTAGTTAATGTTCCTACACCTACTTGCAAGGTATAAACTCCATTATCTTGATAAGAACCAACATTATAGGTGGTTTCTGTAGCACCTGTAACAGCTACTCCATCTTTTTTCCATTGATAATTTAACATATCTATCTGATCAGCAGACAAATCATATTGCTCATCATCCTGACCTATAGCTGTAACACCTACAATACTTAAATCGGTTGTAACCGTATTACACTCTTCATATGCTGTTTCGGCTCTAATAGTTACATCGAACGATTTTACAGCGATTAACTCATATTTTTCCGAATCGACGATAAGATTACACGTAGTAGCCGAAGTTTTGGTTACACGTGCAAAATACTCCCCTGAAGCTCTAGCGCTAACACACAACTGATTTGCAGACGCCCCCATTGAACTATCATCTTTATACCACTGTATCGTAGCTGAAGTAGCATCGTGCGTAATACAAAGCTCTCTTGCTTCGTCTGGCAGAATAATTGTTTTTAAAGGCCCTACTGTATCTACATTAAAATCGGCTGTTGTTTGTTGTGCTAATACAACATCATTAGATTTTACTTCACAATCACCTAATTTTACTATTAAATGATAGGTTCCAAACTGGCCAGCTGTTGGTGTTGTATATGTATTTGAAGTAGATGTTTGTTTTAAAACATCGTCTTGATACCATTCGTAGGTATAATTTGTATCGTTTGAACTTGCTGTAAACGTATGTGCTTCGTCTCCACAAATTTCAACGGTAGTAGTACCTGTTATTTGAGCATCTGAATTGCTGATTCCAATTGCATTAATAAATCTTGATTTTGGTCCACCACAACTTCCGTAGTCAATCACCACAAAATAAGTTCCTGCTTGTGTTATTGTAAAAGTTGGGTCTTGTGTTGTTGCTACCAGTGTATCGACAGAGCCAACTCTTCTAAACCACTGATATTCTCCAACAATTGTTGTTGTTAGCGATACCTCTTTACTTTCGCCATTACACAAAGCGAAATCTTCATCATTATTGATTCCTAATTCAGAATCGACTACCATATCGTGGTAAGCTTCGAAAAAAACTGACTCTGAAGTCATTTCTGGAGAAGTTGTACGAATTCTTATCTTATAATTTTTACCAAAAGTGCCATCTGGTAATTGTACTGTTGTGCTAATATTAAATGCCTGATTAAAATTATTAGCTGCTGTACTCTCTAACCTTCTTAATTCTTTCACTGCAGAAGCATCTGTAAAGCTTCCGTCGACATCAGAAAGTTCTATAAAAAAAATATTGTCATCATTAAAAACACTACCACTAAAAGAAAAATCGACAGAAAAATCTGTTGTTCCTGAAGTATCACATGCAGAGCCACCACCTGCAATAACAGGTGAGTCTAACGTTTGTGCTAACATTGTATTACAGTGAATACAAATAAGTAACATACCTAAAAGTAGTTGTATGCTTCTAGTTATTTTGTTCATTTTAAGAGGTACTTAAGGGGCGCTAAAAATACACTTTTTTGAAAAAAAAGCAGCATTAACACGATAATATTACAAGTGAATATATAAAAACTATATTAAACAAGCAACTAACGATGTAAAACTAAGGTAAAACACTAATTAATAAGCTTTTTAAACTTACAGGTAATTTGTACTTTATTGCTCAAAAAAAAAAGATTTCTAATGTATATTTGTATTTTATTTTTATCTTTTATGAAACAAAAAATCACCATTGCCATCGACGGATTTTCATCTACAGGAAAAAGCACTATCGCAAAACAACTTGCAAAAAAACTAGGCTATATTTATGTAGATACTGGTGCGATGTACAGAGCTGTTACTTTGTATGCAATGCAGCAAAATTACATTTCAAATTCGCATTTTAATCCCGAAAAATTGATTGCTGATTTACAAAACATTTCGCTATCTTTTATCTTTAATAAAGACCTAGGTTTTGCTGAAATGTTCTTAAATGATACCAATGTTGAAACCACTATTAGAACCCTTGAAGTTTCTCGCTTAGTAAGCAAAGTAGCTACTATTTCTGAAGTACGAAAGAAGCTTGTAAGCGAACAACAAGAAATGGGAAAAAATAAAGGTATTGTAATGGATGGCCGTGATATTGGTACTGTTGTTTTTAAAAATGCTGAATTAAAATTATTTATGACAGCCTCTGCCGATAAACGAGCTACGCGTCGTTATAAAGAATTATTAGACCGTGGTGATAAGGTTAATTATGCCGATATATTACACAATGTTCAGGAACGTGATAGGATAGATTCTACTAGAGAAGATTCACCACTTGTTCGTGCCGATGATGCTATAACGTTTGATAATTCTAACATGAGTTTAAAAGAACAGTTTGAGCGAATTATGAGTTTAGTTAACAAACGATTGTAATAATTTATATATTTTTATAGAAAAATAAATTCTATGAAAATGAAAAAAATTATTTTAACCATTGCTTTTTTCACTTGTCTTCAATCTTTTTCTCAGGATATTGATTGGCAAACAGATATTGACAGTGCCATTGCTTACGGTGCAAAAAACAATAAAGATGTTTTTATATATTTAGGCGAGAAGAAATGTGTGCCCTGCAGAACTGTTCAGAAATACGCCTATGACACTAAGAAATTTCAAGATTTTTCTAAAAAATTTGTCATGGTAAAAGTTTACAACGATTTAGATAAAAGTAAAAAAGAAGCGCTCGCCTATTTTAATAAAGCAAAAAAACGATTCAACACAAAAATGGTTCCTCGTTTTATTTTAATACGCAACGAAAAAGAAATTGCTAACTTTTTTGCTTATGTAAAATCACCCGAAGATTTAATTGATAAAATTACTCCTTATCTAAAAAAATAATTTTGGTAAACCGAAAACAAAAAAACAGCTTGATGAAGCTGTTTTTTTTTGTTTTATAGTGTATTTTATATTTTATTCTTCGTGTTTTGAATTTTCAGAATACGTTCGCCACTTTGCTAAACAAGCTTCAATATCTGCAGGTATTTCTGTATTAAATCGCATAAATTCTCCAGTTGTAGGGTGTGTAAAACCTAATGTTTTTGCATGTAAAGCCTGTCTTGGTAATACTTTAAAACAATTGTGTACAAATTGTTTGTATTTTGTAAACGTTGTACCTTTTAAAATGTCATTACCTCCATAACGCTCATCGTTAAAAAGTGTATGACCTACGTGTTTAAAGTGCGCTCTAATCTGATGAGTTCTTCCAGTTTCTAATTTACATTGCACTAAAGTTACATACGTAAGACGTTCTAAAACTTTGTAATGCGTAACTGCATGCTTACCATAATCTCCGTCAGGAAAAACAGCCATTTGCAAACGGTTGTTAAAACTACGCCCTATGTTTCCTTCTATAGTTCCTTCGTCTTCTTTAACATCACCCCAAACCAAAGCATAATACATTCGTTCAGTTGTTCTATCGAAAAACTGCTTTGACAAATGTGCCATTGCAAACTCTGTTTTTGCAACGACTAACAACCCGCTTGTATCTTTATCAATTCGATGAACTAAACCTGGTCGCTCATTAGAGTTTGTTGGTAAGTTTTCTATATGATGAATTAATCCGTTAACCAAAGTACCAGAGTAATTACCGTGCCCAGGGTGGACTACCATTCCTGCTGGTTTATTTACCACCATAACAGCATCATCTTCATAGACTATATCGATAGGAATATCTTCAGCTACCAATAAATTTTCTGCTGGCGGATACGCTAAAACTACACGCACTACATCTTTTGGCTTTACTTTATGATTGGGTTTAACAATCTGGTCATTAACCAAAACATTACCAGCTTTTGCTGCTTGTTGAATCTTATTTCGTGTAGCACCTTCAATAAAGTTCATTAAAAATTTATCTACTCTTAAAGGCTCTTGCCCTTCTGTAGCTACAAACCTATGATGTTCGTATAAATCGTCGTTTTCTACTGCTAAATTTGCGTCTTCCTGCATGAATCAATTATATAATTAGTTACCGTCACCTAAAATAAGGTTGATTGTGGTTTTTTTTGGCAATTTTGTTCCTGGTGTAATTCTTTTTCCTTTATGTGTTAATCCTCTAACAACATCTTTTCCTATATCTCTTACATAAGTAACATCTCTACCCACAATAAAACCTTGAGATTGTAAATGTGTAGTTGCTTGCCTTTTTGTTCGTCCGTTTAAATCTGGAATTATAACATCTCTGTATTTAGATGGATTTAGCGTTAAATATATCTTACGGTTTTCTTTTACAAAATCTCCTACTTCAGGATCTTGCTCGATAACCGATTTTTTTGGATACGCAGGGTTATAAGTAGCACTATCAATTATAATAAAGTCTAAATTAAGAGCTTCTAATTTTTTCTCAACCTCTTTTAAAGACATTTCATGCAAATTAGGCACCTGTATTTTTTGATTGTGATTTGTTGTTGTTCCTAACCACCATTTTAAAATAAAAACAACTATAAATAACGAAGCTATCGCTATTCCTATTTGAATGAAAAAGGTTTTACTCTTTAAAAATTGAAATAAATTTTTAAGCTTTTCAGAAAAATTACTCATATTATTTTTTTGTAAGGTGGCGCAAATTTACAGTAAAAATATCACTATTTTTAATTCATTAACTCTTAAACGAGTTTTTTTGGTAAGTTTGTATAAACATAAGCAAACAATTTTACATCATAAAACAAATCAAAAGCAGTAAAGTGAAAAAAAACATAGCTATTATCATGGGCGGATATTCTTCTGAAGTAAAAATATCTTTAAAAAGTGGTTCGGTTGTTTACAAGCATCTTGATAAAGAAAAATATACAGCTCACAAAATTCATATTTTAAAAAATAAATGGGTTTTAGTCGATGAAGAAAATAATGAATACCCAATAAATAGACATGATTTTTCTGCGGATATAAATGGACGTAAAATAATTTTCGATTGTGTTTTTAATGCAATTCACGGAGCACCTGGTGAAAACGGACTTATATTAGCTTATTTCGATTTAATCGGATTAAAACACACCTCTGCCCCTTTTTATCAAATGGCTTTAACCTTTAACAAACGTGATACATTAAGTGTGGTTAAAGAATATGGCATTGCTACAGCAATTTCGGTATATTTAAATAAAGGAGATCACATAGATACTGATAAAATTATTGCAAAAGTTGGCTTACCTTGTTTTGTAAAACCTAACAACGCAGGCTCTAGCTACGGTATTTCTAAAGTTCATACGAAGACTGAGTTAATACCTGCATTAGAAGTTGCTTACAAAGAAGATTCTGAAGTATTAATAGAAAGCTTTTTAAACGGAATCGAAGTTTCTGTGGGCGTAATTGAGTACAAAAATAAAACAACAGTTTTACCAATTACAGAAATTGTTTCTGAAAATGATTTCTTTGATTATGAAGCTAAATACGAAGGAAAATCACAAGAAATTACACCTGCACGAATTTCTAAATTACAAGAAAAAAACGTTACCGAAGTTGCAAAACGTGTGTACGAAGTTTTAAATATGAAAGGTTTTACACGCGCCGAGTATATTTTTATAAATAATAAACCTCATTTCTTAGAAATAAATACCGTACCAGGATTAACTGAAGCTAGTATTTTACCACAACAAGCAAGTTGTGCCGGCATCTCATTAAAAGCACTATTTGGCAACGCTATAGAAACAGCATTAAAAAACTAAACTTATGAAAAAAGCAGTTTTTCCAGGATCTTTCGATCCGATTACTTTAGGACATGTAGATATTATTGAACGTGGTGTTACCTTGTTTGACGAATTGGTTATTGCCATTGGTATAAATGCCGATAAAAATTACATGTTTTCTTTAGAAGAACGCAAAAAATTTATCGAAGAAACTTTTAAACATCAACCTAAAATTAAAGTAGTTACGTATAGCGGCTTAACAGTAAATTTCTGTAAAGAACAAAATGCTGAATTTATTTTAAGAGGTTTAAGAAACCCTGGTGATTTTGAGTTTGAAAAAGCTATCGCGCATACTAACCGTAAACTTTCGGAAATAGAAACCGTTTTTTTACTAACATCTTCTGGTAAAAGTTATATATCATCCTCTATTGTGCGCGATGTTATTAGAAATGATGGTGATTATACCGGCTTAGTTCCTGATGCTGTAAAAAATTAATTCTTGATGAGAAAACTACTTATTCTACTTTGTTTAATTTCTTTCTTCGGATGCAAAAAAGAGCGCATCAATACAGATGATTTTACAACACTTTTCGAAAAATCAAACGGAACAGAAACTCCTGAATATAAAGACGTTATTTATTTTTACGAAGATTTAGCAGAAACCTATGCTGAAATATCTTTATTTGAAATAGGCAAAACAGATTCAGGAAAACCGTTACATTTAGTAGTTTTTAATTCAGACGGAAAATCAACTTTAAAAAACATAAAAAATTCAACTAAAAACAGGATTCTTATCAATAATGGAATTCATCCCGGAGAATCGGACGGAATAGATGCTTCTATGTTACTTCTTAGAGATATTGTTCAGAACGATTCTTTAAAAAAGGTGTATAACAATTCTATAATTTCTGTGATTCCTGTATATAATATCGGAGGCGCTTTAAATCGTAATTCGCACACCAGAGCCAACCAAAACGGGCCGAAAGAATACGGATTTAGAGGAAATGCTCGTAACTACGATTTAAATCGCGATTTTATAAAACAAGATACTAAAAATGCCGCTGCTTTTGCAGAAATTTTTCATTTAGTAAATCCCGATATTTTTATAGACAATCATGTAAGTAACGGTGCCGATTATCAATATGCAATTACACATTTATTTACACAACACAATAAATTAGGTGGTAAACTTGGTGCTTGTTTAGAAACCGAAATGCGCCCGTTTATTGAAAAATCTTTATCAGAAAAACAAATTCCTATTACTCCTTATGTAAATGTGTGGGGAAACACTCCCGAAAAAGGATGGTCGCAATTTTATGACTCGCCAAGATACTCTACAGGTTACACAACCTTATTTAACACCTTGGGTTTAATGGTAGAAACACACATGTTAAAACCCTACAAAATTCGTGTAGAGCAAACCTATGAATTGTTATTATCTGCATTAGATTTCACGGAGAAAAACACTCTTAAAATTAAAGATTTACGTAAAAAAAATCTTACAGATATTTTAAGTAAAAAAACATACCCTATTACTTTTAAAGTTGATAAAAAAAATCCTAGCTATTTAGATTTTAAAGGTTATGAAGGTTCTTATATTAATAGTGAAGTAACCAACGGAAAAAGGTTGTTTTACGACAAAAGTAAACCGTATACCAAAAAAATAACATATTACAATAATTTTAAAAGCATCAAAGAAATAACAATACCCAAAGCATATATAGTACAGCAGGGTTGGCATAAAATTGTTAAAAGATTACAGCAAAATAAAATAGCTTTTACACGTTTTAAAAAAGACACACTTTTAACTTTAGAAACGCAACATATAACAAATTTTGAAACTCGAAAAACAGCCTACGAAGGGCATTATTTACACTATAATACCTCTGTAGCAAAAGAGACTAAATCTGTTAAAATTAAGAAAGGAGATCTTTATATTTCTACGCAGCAAGAAGGCGTTAGGTATATTATTGAAACATTAGAAGCCGAGGCTACCGACTCTTTTTTTAACTGGAACTTCTTTGATACCATTTTACAGCAAAAAGAAGGTTTTTCTGCCTATGTTTTTGAAGATGTTGCTGCTACCTTTTTAAAAGAAAATCCGTTGGTTAAAAAATCGTTGATCGATAAAATAAATAACGATACTCTTTTTGCTAAAAATACATATGCACAATTATATTATATTTACAAAAAAACACCTCATTATGAAGAGGCACATATGAAATTGCCTATTTATAAAAAATACTAACTTGGTTCCCCTATTCACGGCTTTGTTTGTATTAGAAAAATAACCCAATGAGTAAAGACCTTTTAAAATCTGTTTGTGAACAAAAAAATTTCGAAGAAATTTTTAACAAACACTCTCAAACCCTAAGAAACTACATGTATTATAAATGTGGTAACACTCAGCAGGCAGAAGATATAGTTCAGGAATCTTACATAAAACTTTGGGACAATTGCTCTAAAATAATCTTTGAAAAAGCGAAATCGTTTTTATATACAGTAGCTAACAATCGTTTTTTTAATGAAGTTGCACATAAAAAAGTAGTTTTAGAACACCAAAGAAAAAACGTTTCTTCTGATAGCACAAACCATACTCCCCAATTTATTTTAGAAGAGAAAGAGTTTTATAAAAAGTTAAAGAAAGTAATAGCCGATTTACCTGAAAAACAACGAGAGGTTTTTCTTTTAAGCAGAATAGATAAAAAAAAATATACTGAAATTGCTGAAATTGTAGGTATCTCTGTAAAAGCAGTAGAAAAAAGAATGAGTAAGGCTTTATTAATTATTAAAGAAAAAATTGGTAATGTTTAATAAAAAGTAGGGTAATTAGTAAATTAATTGTTCCTTATGTAAATAGTACGAAAAACAAAAATGAAACAAGAATATAAAGATGAGACGTTTTTAGCACGATGGATTGCTAACGATTTGTCGTCAGATGAATTAAAGAAATTTAAAGATTCTGAGGATTATCATCAATATAAAAAAATTAATGACGCTTCTTTACTTCTTAAAACTCCTATTTATAATAAAGAAGCCGTTTTAAATAAAATAAAAGAAGAAAAAAACACAAAAAAGAAATCTAAAAAGGTTTTTAAACTTTCATCTTTATGGATGTACAGTGCAGCTGCTTCAATTATTTTATTGTTAACTGTATTTTACATCAATAAAAATAATACCAGTAATTTTTCAACTGCATATGGTGAACAAATAGTTGTTAAGTTGCCCGACAACTCTACAGCTTACCTTTCACCTGGAGCTAGTTTAGAATTCGATAAAAAGAATTGGAGCGAAAAAAGAGATTTATTTTTAACAGGTGAAGCGTATTTTGAAGTTGAAAAAGGAAAATCGTTTACGGTAAACACCAAACAAGGTAAAGTAGTTGTGTTAGGTACCAAATTTACTGTAAATACTTCAAGTAACTTTTTTGAAGTTCAGTGTTTTGAAGGAAAAATAAAAGCGACTTCTAAGAACAATAGTCAGGCTATTTTAACCAAAGGAAAAGCATTTAGAGTTTTTAAAAACAAAAATGAAAATTGGGAGTTTGCTAAAGAAAAACCAACTTGGTTAAACGGAGAAAGTAACTTTAACAACACCCCATTAAGTAAAGTTATTTTAACACTAGAAAAGCAATACAATTTAAAATTTAATACTGATAAAATAGATGTAAACAGACGCTTTACTGGTGCTTTTACAAATAATGATGTTAATATCGCCTTAAAAACTGTTTTTGCTCCTATGAATATTTCATTTAAATTAGCAGAAAATAGCTCGGTCGTATTAACAACTAATGAATAAAAAATTAAGTATTCTTTTTATATGCTTAACAATGTCTATTTTTTCTCAAGAAAAAATAGACATTGCTTTTTTTGACACGCCTATGTTAACTGTGTTAAAAAAAACAGAAACAAACTATGATGTAAAGTTTTCTTTTGATTCTGAAATTACAAAAGGAATTCTCTTTTCATTTTCAAAAAAAAGATGTAGCCTTAAAAATTTTATTGATGAGGTAGAAATACAAACAGTCCTTAAGTTCAATAAAATAAATGCTCGATATTATTTTATTACTATACAAAAACTAGAAAAAAACTATAACATATTAAAAGAAATTTCAGTAAAAAATTATATCACCTCTGGTATTAATCAAAATAAACATGGTTCTATAGCTATTATTCTTAAAAAATTAGGTGCTCTGCCTGGTTTAACAGAACCTGATGTTTTAGAAACTTTAAAAATTATACCTGGCGTACAAAGCCCAAACGAAACAGCTTCAGGTATTTTTATTAGAGGTGGAACACCAGATCAAAATTTAATTTTATGGGACGGAATAAAAATGTATTATTCAGGTCATTTTTTTGGTACACTTTCAGCCTTTAACCCCTATACTACAAGAGAAATTACTCTATCTAAAAGTGGTACGCAGGCAAGATACGGAAATAAAATATCTGGTGTTATTGATATAAAAACAGCAAATGATATTCCTGAGAAAACAACCGGTGGATTTGGTTTTAATATGACACATGCTGATGCTTATATTAGAGTTCCCTTATCTAAAAAAATAGCGATTACTACTTCGTTTAGACGTTCTTTTACCGATTTAATTAACACCTTTACTTTTAACAAATTATCAGACAGAGTTTTTCAAACTTTTGATGCCAATCAAGAGAGAAACATTATAAACGATAATATTCCTTTTATTAGAAATAATCATTTTTATTTTGCAGATTATTCAGCAAAAATAATTTTAAAACCATCTGTTAACGAAACCTTATCATTAAGTTTTTTATATACTCAAAACAAACTAGCAAATAGTTTTAAAATACCTCTTTATAAAGATATTTATTTAGATGACTTAAACATTAAAAACAATGGGGTGAGTTTTTTATGGAACAAGAATTTTACTTCTAAATTAAAACAAGAATTAAAGCTTTATTATTCTAATTTTAACCTAAACTATAATGGTAATTATAATTATGTTGATAATTTTTTAATTAGAAGATCTGTAAAAAGAAACTCTGTAAAAGATATAGGTTTTTCATACAGCATAAATTATAAAACAAATAATAATACCAACCTTTTATTAGGTTATGATTTTCTTTCTAATAAAACAAAATACAGCTTAGAATACCAAGCAGATATTAATGCTGAAAATATAATAAATTCAGTACAGGAAGATGAAGGTGTTAACAACTCACGTTCTGTTTTTACAGAATATATTTATGACACTAATAATTGGAAAATAAACGCTGGGTTACGTTTTAATTACTTTGATAAAATTAACAAATCGGTTGTAGAACCTAGGTTATATATAGAAAAAAGCCTTACTTATGATCTTAGTTTTAAAGCTTCTTTAGAACAAAAACATCAAACATTAGGGCAAATTGTAGAATTTCAAACCTCTAGTTTAGGTTTTGATATTGAAAACCAAATTTGGGCGCAAGTAAATGATAATGATATTCCTCTTCAAAAAAGTTTTCAAGTTTCATCAGGTTTTCTCTTTAACAAAAACAGGTGGAAAATAGATGTTGAAACTTATTTTAAAAATGTAAACGGAATGACCTCTCAAACTAGAGGTTATAACGATCAAACTACAGATTTCTCTAGAGGAACAGGTAAAATATTTGGCGTAGATGTACTTATCAATAAAAAATTTAAAAATTACAGAACATGGATTAACTATACATACTCTAAAAATCAATTCAAATTTTTAGATTTAGAAAATAAATTTTTCCCATCTAATCATGATATCACAAATTATTTTTCCTGGTCTCATGCCTTTAAGTTTAACAACTACGAGTTTTCATTGGGTTGGATTCACAGAACCGGTAATGCATACACGCCTGTTTCTAATTTTTTTACTGATTCAAACACAGGATCACCTGTTATTGTTTTAGATACCGATAATATAAATTCAAAACGCTTACCTAAATACCATCGCTTGGATGCATCTGTTACCTACTCATTTAATTTTTCTGATAAATGGAAAGGTAAATTTGGTTTCTCTATTTTAAATATTTACAATCAAAAAAATATAATTAATAGATCATACACTGCTGTTCCTTTTATTAATGATGATAATGAAATTAATTATCGATTAGAAACGGTAGATAAACTTTCGTTAGGTGTAACACCTAATTTAGTTTTTAGAGTTAGTTTCTAAAAAAAGCCTCACAATATTGTGAGGCTTTTTTTAATAATTTCTATTCTTTTTTGTTTCTTCAAATACGTGTTCAAGAATTTTTTTCTCTTTTTCATCAAACGTTATATTTCTTCTTTTCATTACAACTTCTGCAACTTCAAAAACTTTTGATGTTTTATATTCTGTAAAGCCTGATGCACCTCCCCAACTAAAAGATGGCACAAAATTTCTTGGAAAACCGCTTCCGAAAATATTTGCAGAAACACCTACAACGGTTCCTGTATTAAACATAGTGTTTATGCCACATTTAGAATGATCTCCCATCATTAAGCCACAAAACTGTAAACCTGTTTTTGCAAAACGACCGGTTTCATAACTCCATAATTTTACTTCTGCGTAGTTATTTTTTAAATTCGAATTGTTTGTGTCTGCTCCTAAATTACACCATTCTCCTAATACCGAATTCCCTAAAAAGCCATCATGACCTTTACTAGAATATCCCATTAAAACTGAATTATTAACCTCTCCTCCTACTTTACAATGTGGTCCTAAAGTGGTTGCTCCGTATATTTTTGCGCCTAATTTTAATACTGAATTTTCACACATTGCTAATGCGCCTCTAACAACAACACCTTCCATTACCTCAGCATTTTTACCTATGTAAATTGGTCCTGTAGAAGCATTTAAAATAGCATAAGTTAGCTTTGCTCCTTCTTCAATAAAAATATCTTTTCTATTTATACAATTAACCGTTTCTGGTATTGGTTCTGAATCTCTTCCATCTGTAATTAAATCAAAATCACTTCTAATAGCCTTATCATTTAATGAAAAAATATCCCAAGTATTTTTTATTTGAATAATTTGTTCATCAAACTCAATTTGTTCATAAGATGAAAAATCTACCTCTTCTTGTGAATCAACCGTAAAAAAAGCGATCACATCTTCTCCTTTAAAAATAGCTTGATTTTTCGTTAAGTTTTTAACCATTTCAATTAATGGTTTCGTTGGTAAAAAAGATGCGTTTAACAAAACGTTTTCTTCCATTTCAACCATCGGGTATTTTTCTTCTAAATACGCTTCAGTTACTGTAGTTGTAGTTAAACCTAAGTGTTTTTCCCATTTTTCTCTAATGGTTAAAATACCAATTCTAATATCGGCAACAGGCTTTGTGTATGTAAATGGTAATAATGCGTTACGTACATCACCATCAAATAAAATATAGTTCATTGTATTTCTTTTTTGAAGATACACAAACTTACTACTTTCCTTTCATTTTTTAAGTCTAAAATTTAACATTACTTTTGTTCTAAACAAACCCTAAAGGATTTAACTTCTAAGCAATGAAAAAGATTTTAGCTTTAATTATTGGCGCTATTTTACTAATCGCAACATTATATTACGCTTTTATATATTATGTGCCTTATAGTGAAGGTGTTCGTTCTGGCGAACTGATAAAAATTAGTAACAAAGGAATGTTTATTAAAACATGGGAAGGAGAAATTAGCCAAGGTATTTCTGGCGCGCAAATTTTTTCTTTTTCTGTTGAAGATCAAGCAGAATCGGTTATTGCCGATTTAAAAAAATTTCAAGGTCGTTATGTAAAAGTTACTTACAAAGAACGCTATAGCACTTATTTTTGGTTAGGCGATACTAAATATTTCATAACCAAAGTAGAAGAAGAAGTTTCACCACATTTTAGAGGCTTAAAACCATCAAATGAATAACAAAAAACATAAATACGTAGAAGAAACCTATATTACAATTTCTGAATTAATGCTGCCTTCGCACGCTAACTTTAGTGGTAAAATTCATGGAGGTTATATTTTGTCTTTATTGGATCAAATAGCCTTTGCTTGTGCTTCTAAACATTCTGGTGAATATTGTGTTACTGCTTCGGTTGATACTGTAGATTTTTTAAGCCCGATTGAAGTTGGCGAATTAGTTACCATGAAAGCCTCTGTAAATTATACTGGAAGAACTTCTATGGTAATTGGTATTCGTGTAGATGCAGAAAATATTAGAACAGGAAAAAAGAAACATTGCAATTCTTCTTACTTTACAATGGTTGCAAAAGATGATGAAGGAAAAAGTATTGAAGTTCCTGGTTTAATTGTAAGAAATGATATTGAGGTAAGTAGGTTTTTAAAAGCGATAAAACGTATTGAGATGAAGAACAAACGTAAAGATGAGTTTGATAGCGAAAATTTTGTTCCTAACAATTATATCTCCTACTTGGAAAAGTACAACGTAAAAATTGAATTGTAAAAGAAAAAAATCCGAAGTTAGCTAACTTCGGATTTTTTTCTTTTTAAGTTAAAATTCTATTTCTAGAAATTTTTATTATCTAATAACGTTCCTGCTAATTGTAGCAATTGCAATTCAGCATTTTTCGCAGTATACTTCGCATTACTAACACTTAACTCCGCATTAATTAAATTTATTTGCGCCTGACGAAAATCTATCGAAGTAATTTGTCCTAATTTATAGCGCTCATCTGTTCTATCAAAATTAAGCTTATTTGTAATTACATTCTTTTCTTGAACTTGTAATGAAAACAAAGCGTTTTGGTAGGTTTCCCAAGCATTATTTACATTTCTTTCTAACAACTCTTCTTGTTGCTGCTTTTGAATTTCTTGTGTTTCTAAAGCTATTTTAGCATTGGTTACGTTCGTTTTTGTACGACCACCATCAAAAAGATTCCAAGACAAGTTTAAACCTGCGTTTAATCCTTTCCTGGTGTTAGAAATCGGACTAAAAGCATTCGTAGCATCGTTATTACTTTTATTCCAAGCATAAGAACTTGTTAAGCCTACATTTGGCATCCAACCAGCTTTATTAATTTTAATATCTAATTGTCGGAGTTCAATATTCTTTTTTGATTGTAATAAAGTCGCATTATTGGCTTTTGCCTTTGCTAATACATCTATTAAATTTAAATCAATCGCATAAGTAACTTCTGTACTTACATCAATAGCGGTGTTTACATTTCGACCCAATACAACATTTAGGTCTCTTTTTGCATTGGCTAATTCTCTTTTTACACCTAAATATGTAATGCTATCATTATTTACATCAACCTCAGCATTTAAAACATCTAACTTTGTATTTTGACCATAATCAAAACTATAGATTGCTCTTTTTAATCGGTTTTTAGAGATACTTAACGTTTCTTTTTGTGTTGCTTCATTTTCAGTTAATCTTCCTACTTCATAGTACGCCAAAAACAACGTAGTTAATGTATTTTCAATTACTTGTCGGGCTTGTAATTCTGTTAAATTATAAGATTCCTTTAAACGTTTAAATGTGTTTTGCCTGTTAAAGCCATTAAAAATAGTATAGTTTAATCCTACAGATGCATTGTATGCTTTAGACTCTGCTCCTTTAACTGAATTTACAGTACCATCCTGAAATTCATTATCAGTATCATTACTACTATAAGTAGCTCCTGCATTTGCAGTAACAGTTGGCAAATAACCAGTATTATAAATACTTTTATTATTTTTAGCCGTTGCTAAGTTATTTTTAGTAACTCGTATATCGTAATTATTAGTTAAAGTTATTTCTACCGCTTTTTCTTTTGATAGAATTTCTTGTCCATAAAATGAAACATTTACAAACAGCAATACGATAATTAAATAAGTTGTTTTCATCTTTATATTCTTTTACTGTGCTTCTTCAGCTTTTTCTGATTCCATTTCTTTAATAGCTCTTTCTACCGATTCTCTGTTTGGTTTTTTACCTTCCCACAACCACAATGTGTATACTTTAGAGTAATTAGCGATTGATAATAAAACTGGTAAAGTTAATAAGGTTAAAAAAGTAGCAATCATAATTCCGTACGCAATAGATATTGCCATAGGAATTAAAAACTGTGCCTGACGACTTGTTTCTAAAATTAAAGGAGCTAAACCTGCAACTGTAGTTATAGTCGTTAAAAATATAGCTCTGAATCTCGATTTTCCTGCGGCGAATATTGCTTCATCAAAACTCATTCCTTCTTTTAAATAGCTATTAAATTTACTAATCAGTACCAAACCATCATTTACCATAATACCTACTAAAGCAATAATTCCTAGAAGTGATAAAATATTTACAGCAAAACCATGAAACCAATGCCCCCATGCAACACCAATTAAACTAAATGGCACCATAATTAACAACATAAATGGTTGCCCGTATGATCTAAATGTAAATACGATTACAATATAAATTAGTAACAAAATTACAGGACCAACCAATGCTGCTGAACTCGAAACTTTTGCCGCTTCTCTATTCTGCCCTTCGTACAATGCTGTTACAGAAGGATATTTAGCTTTAATTTCTGGCATTATTCTAGCCTTAATATCATCTAAAACATCTGTAGCACTTCCTTGTGCATCTTTCATATCAGCATCTACTTTAATTTCACGTTGCCCTTCTATGTGATTTATAGATATCTCTCCTCGCTCAATATTATAAGTTGCTATTTCCGATAACGGAACTCTATTACCTGTAGGCGTAGAAATTCGCATATCATCTAAATTTTTAATCGACGAACGTTCATTTTTATCATAACGAACCCAAACTTTTATCTCGTCTTGTCCTCTTTGAAAACGCTGCGCTTGTCTACCAAAAAAACCACTTCTAATTTGCGACATTACTCCGTTTAAGTTCAAACCTAATAAATACGCATTGTCTTTTAACTGTATATTGATTTCTTTAATTCCTTGCGGATCATTATCTGTTACATCTTTTAAATTCTGATTTTTACTTAATTCTGATTTTAATTCGGTTTTAGCCGCTTTTAACTCAGCGATGTTGTTACTTAATAATGATACTGAAACCGGACTTCCACCAAAATTACCACCCGAACCAAAAGTTAAGGATTCTACCCCATAAACTTCTCCAACTCTTTTACGAATTTCATTGGTAATTTCTCTCGAACCAAAGGTTCTTGTTTCCCCTGGTAATAAATTTATTCTTAAGGATGCTTTTGCAGAACCTGGTCCTATTTGCTTTAAAATATTTTCAACAACCGGCTCATCTGTAATTGCATATTTTTCGGTGAATTCTTTTTCAACTTCCCATGTTTTTGCTTCTATCACAGAAATAATACTATCCGTAATTTTTTCGTTAGTTCCTTGTGGCATGGTTAAATTTACCGATACTCTATCACTCGCTATCGACGGAAAAAAAGTTCCTTTTATAATTCCTCCTTGAAATGCACCGATGGTGATTATAAAAAATGCAACCGGAATTATCAATCCGAAGAACTTATTATCTAAAACAAATCGCAATGCAGGTGCGTATAATTTATCACGCATAAAATCCATAAAATCTTCTGCATATTTATTAAAAGCATACAATTTCTGATTTCTATCTAATGCTTTTGAATGTGCAACGTGTGCTGGCAAAATAATTAAAGCTTCTACTAATGAAAGGATTAAGGTAAGTGCAACTACGGTAGCAACTTCGCCAAAAAACTCTCCTATATTTCCCTCTAAGAAAAAGAATACCGAAAAGGCTAAGACTGTAGTAGTAATTGCCGATATAATTGGCGGAACAACTTCCATCGTACCATCAATGGCAGCTCTAATAGGGTTTTTTCCCATTTCATAATGATGGTAAATATTTTCAGCAATTACAATTCCGTCATCTACCAAAATACCAATAACGATAATCATCCCAAATAATGATAATACGTTAATGGTAATATTAAAGTATCCTGCCAACATAAACATTCCGAAAAATGCAACTGGTAATCCGGCGGCTACCCAAAATGCCAATCTAGGACGTAAAAACAACGATAAAAACAACATTACCAACAACATTCCTTGCCATGCATTTTTAAACAATAGTTCGGTACGTTGATTTAATGTGATTGATGAATCTCTTGTAATTTCAATCTTTATATTGTCGTGTTCTTTATTAAACTTGGCTATATACTCATTTATTTTTTTAGCTGAAGTTAATAAATCTTCATTATTGGTATTACTTACCTGAATTCTCACCGCTAAGTTTCCGTTGTAAAAATTTCTATTCGGTGTTTCATTCCAAATATCTTTTACAGTTGCAACATCTTTTAATCTAATTATTGTTCCAGAAGCATCTGCCTTTACCACCAAATTATCTAGCTCATCACCATAATACGAGCGATTTTTTGCTCGAATTAAATACTCTTCTGCAACTGTTTTTACAGAACCTCCTGAGGTTAATATATTTGCCGTAGAAACTGCTCTTGCAACATCATCAAATGTTAAGTCATATGCTCTTAAATCATTTTCTTTAACAGCTATTTCAATTTCTTCTGCTGGATATCCTGAAACAGAAATCTGTGAAATTCCGTCTATTCTACGGATATCATTTTCTATATCTCTAGCAATATTTTTTAATGATTTTAAAGGAATTTTATCTCCTGTAACCACAAAACTAATTGTTTCTGCAATGTTTTCTATTTTAGCAACCACCGCAGGTTCCATTCCTGATGGAAAGTTAGGTACTTTATCTACCGCGTTTTTAACATCAGCTAAAACCACATTAATATCATACCCTTTTAATATTTCTACCGAAATACTCGCTGTATTTTCTGATGATGTAGATGTTACTCGATCTACACCTACCAATCCTTTTAAATTATCTTCAATTTTTAAAACTACTCCTTCTTCCATCTCTTGTGGAGAAGCTCCTGGATAGGCTACATTTATATTGATAAATTTAGCATCCGTTAGCGGAAAAAATGATGATTTTAAAGAAGAAAAACCAAAGCTTCCTAATACGACAAAGGCAATAATAATGATATTTACCGCCACTGGGTATTTTATAAAATATGCAATTACTTTTTTCATATCTTATTTTTTTGCAGTGTTAGTAGTTTCTGTAAATATCTTAACAGGCATACCTGCATACGCACCTGCCACCGGTTTATTGATTAATTGAGCGCCATTTTGTAATCCTTTTATAACTACTGTGTTTTCATTAAAATGTACTGGGTTGATATTTATTAAATCTAGTACGTTATTTTTTACTACATAAACTGCTTTATTTTCAACCAATAGTTTTCTGTTTATTTCAATAGCTTCTGTCATTGTTTTTACAGGTACGTTTGCTTCTAAATACATACCTTCTCTTAACCCTTTTCCTTTTACCTCGATAAAAACTTGAACTGTTTGAGTAGCTTGATCTAGTTTCCCGTTAATTCGGGCAACTTTACCGGACCACATTTTATTTTTTTCTAAATTTTGAAGTGCAACCGTTTTACCAACTTTTAAAATATCAGCAAAGCTTCCGTTTACTGATAAAGCCAATTCAAAAACTGAAGTATCTATAAATTCACCCATTTTCTGACCAACTCTTACTAAAGTTCCGTTTGTTACCAAAGCTTCAGTAACTACACCACTAAAAGGAGCTCTAAGATTGTATTTACCTAATCTCGACTCTAAATTTTTAACATTATAATACGTTGTGTATATATTCTTACCAGTTACGAAATATTTCTCTTTGTCTGAATTCGCTTCAGGAAGCGGTTGTACAGTTTTATTTATATCATAATTTTTTAAATAGGTATTCCATTTTTCAAAAGAACCTGGATAATCCAATCGTAAATCTGGCATAATAGAAGCTATTAAATTTTGTAATGAGCTTCTTTGAGATTGAATAGAAGCATAAAACTCTTGGCTATTGATGTGCAATAATGTTTGTCCTTTATTATATGACACACCAGCTTTAAAAGGTTTTGATGTAGGTTTTAAAACACCTTGTACCTCTGAATAAATAGCTACTTTATTTTTAGACTGTAAATTACCGTTTGCAATAATGTTTATAGCCACATCACCATTTATAACTTCTTTTACAAAAACAGTTTTTTCTACTTTTGTAACTTTCTGTACAGGAAGTTCCTTACTATCTTTTAAAATATTGGAAATTATAAATGACAATCCGAGTACTACAACTCCGGCTCCTACAATAATTAGTTTTCTCATGGTTTATTTGTTTAGTTGTTACTACAACTTTTAGCTGATTTTATATTTAAGTTTTCTTGTATTTTTTTAATCACATTAATTGTTTGTGCAGTTTCTTCTTCGGATATATTTTCTTGTAAAGAGGTTACAAATTGCTCCATTAACGGCAGTGTTTCTTTAAATAAAACTTCTCCTTTTTTAGTTATGTGAATATTATTAATCCGCCTATCTAGTTTAGACGGTATTCTAGCTACTAAACCTTTTTTTTCCATGGTATTTACAAGCCTAGTCAACGATGTCTTATCTCTGCCAGTTAAAAATGCTAATTCCTGCTGTGGCACTCCATTTTTTTCTTGCACATTTTTTAAGAAAACCCATTGTATTTTTGTCAATGAAATATTATGTTCAAAAAACAAATCATGAATATGGTTTTCTATCATTTTGTTAGTTTTTCCTAACCATGGCGCTAATGTATTTTCAATTCCCATACATATTCTTTAAAAGCTACAAAACTACTAGAAACAAGTATTTTAGTTGCATATGCAACCAGTTAATTTTTTGTTAAAAAAAAGGCTTATCAACAAATATTGATAAGCCTTTAATAAATGTATTAAAAATTTACTTAGTCAAGTACATTTTACGTCTTGAGTATAAATCGTAAAACTGATCATCTTTTAAATCATCAATAAACAAAATACTTTCTCCCGTCGATTTCATTTCTGGTCCCAATTGCTTGTTTACATTCGGAAACTTATTAAATGAAAATACAGGTTGCTTTATCGCATAACCTTCTAACTGCGGATTAAAAGTAAAATCTGTTACCTTTTTTTCTCCTAACATTACCTTAGTTGCATAATTTACATAAGGTTCTTTATATGCCTTTGCAATAAAAGGAACTGTACGAGATGCACGCGGATTTGCTTCTATAATATAAACAATATCGTTTTTAATTGCAAACTGAACGTTTATTAAACCAACTGTTTTAAGCTCTAAAGCAATTGTTTTTGTGTGATCTTTTATTTGTTGTAATACTAAATCACCTAAGTTAAACACTGGCAAAGTTGCATTAGAATCTCCAGAGTGCACTCCACAAGGCTCAATATGCTCCATAATCCCGATAATCTGCACGTTTTCACCATCACAAATTGCATCTGCTTCTGCTTCAATTGCTCCATCTAAATAATGATCTAATAATAATTTATTACCAGGCATTCTTCTTAACAAATCAACTACATGTTCTATCAACTCTTCTTTATTGATAACAATTTTCATTCCTTGCCCTCCTAAAACATAAGAAGGTCTTACCAATATCGGAAAATCTAATTTATCAGCTAAAGCTAAAGCCTCATCTGCAGTTTCTGCGATTCCGAATTCTGGATACGGAATATTATTATTTTTTAATAAGTCAGAAAAACTACCTCTATCTTCTGCCAAATCTAAAGCTTCGAAAGAAGTTCCTAGTATTTTAACACCATATTTAGTTAATTTCTCCGCTAACTTTAAAGCAGTTTGCCCTCCCAACTGAACAATAACTCCTTCTGGTTTTTCATGTTTGATGATATCATAAATATGTTCCCAAAAAACAGGTTCGAAGTATAATTTATCAGCCGTATCAAAATCGGTAGAAACCGTTTCTGGGTTACAATTAATCATTATCGTTTCGTAACCAGATTCGGCAGCAGCTAAAATTCCGTGTACACAACAATAATCAAATTCAATTCCTTGTCCGATTCGGTTTGGTCCTGAACCTAAAACTATAATTTTCTTTTTTTGTGTAACTTCACTTTCATTTGCTATTATCGTATCACCCTCTTTAGTTACAATATCACTTTCGAAAGTTGAATAATAATACGGAGTTTTAGCTTTAAATTCGGCAGCACAAGTATCTACTAATTTATAAACTCTATTAATATTTAACTCTTCTCTCTTTTTATATACTTCACTTTCTAAACATCGTAACATATGTGCAATCTGACGATCTCCATATCCTTTCTGTTTTGCTTCTAATAACAAGTCTCTATCAAGCGTATCAACACTGTATTTAGAAATTTCTTTTTCTATTTCGTGTAATTCTTCATATTGCTTTAAGAACCACATATCAATCTGCGTAATTTCGTGGATTTTACTCAACGGAATTCCCATTTTAATGGCATCATAAATAATAAAAACACGATCCCAAGAAGCGTATGTTAACTTCTCTATAATTTCTTCGTAATTTTTATTTTCTTTTCCATCAGCACCTAAACCATTACGTTTAATCTCTAATGACTGAGTTGCTTTGTGCAATGCTTCTTGAAACGAACGCCCAATTCCCATTACTTCACCTACAGATTTCATTTGTAACCCTAAAGTTCTGTCTGAACCTTCGAATTTATCAAAATTCCAACGAGGAATTTTTACAATTACATAATCTAACGTTGGCTCAAATAAAGCTGAAGTTGATTTTGTAATTTGATTATCTAACTCATCTAAATGATAGCCTAATGCTAATTTGGCGGCAATTTTTGCTATTGGATACCCTGTTGCTTTACTCGCTAAAGCGGATGAACGCGATACACGTGGATTGATTTCAATAGCAATGATATCTTCTTTTTCATCAGGAGAAACTGCAAACTGCACATTACATCCACCTGCAAAATCACCAATATTACGCATCATATGAATTGCCATATCACGCATTTTTTGGAAAGTTTTATCAGAAAGTGTCATTGCAGGAGCTACCGTAATAGAATCTCCCGTATGAATTCCAATAGGATCCATGTTTTCAATAGAACAGATAATAACTACATTATCATTAGCGTCTCTTAAAAGTTCTAACTCATATTCTTTCCAACCGATAAGTGCTTTATCAATCATTACCTCATGAATAGGAGAAACTTCTAATCCGCGAGTTAACAAAGCATCAAAATCTTCTTCTTTGTATACAAAAGATGCTCCTTCACCACCTAAAGTAAAAGATGCTCTAATAATTAAAGGAAATCCAAACTCTTGAGCAATCTCTTTACCTTTTAAGAAAGAAGTTGCTGTTGCTTGTGGTGCCATCGGAACCCCAATATCTAACATTAAGTTTCTAAACTTCTCACGATCTTCTGTTATATTAATAGCATCAATATTAACTCCAATAATTTCTACTCCAAAATCTTCCCAAATTCCTTTTTCATCAGCTTCAATACATAAATTTAACGCTGTTTGACCACCCATTGTTGGTAAAACGGCATCAATTTGCGGGTGCTCTTTTAATATTTTTATTATTGACTTTGTGTTTAATGGTTGAAGATAAACATGATCGGCCATTGTTGGATCAGTCATGATTGTTGCAGGGTTAGAATTGATTAAAATAGTTTCAATCCCATCTTCACGCAATGAACGTAAGGCTTGTGTTCCAGAATAATCAAACTCACAGGCTTGTCCAATAACAATTGGTCCCGATCCGATTATTAAAATAGATTTAAGGTTTTGATTTTTAGGCATTTTGTTTGTTGTGTTGTGTTGTTGACAAAAATAAAAAAATGTTTGGGTACAAAAAAAGGTGTTACTAAAAAATAGTAACACCTAATATATTAATGAAATTTAATCATTATTTCTTTGGTCTTGGAGCTGAAGATACACTTAAGTTCTTTCTTCCCTTAGCTCTTCTTCTTGCTAGTACTTTACGTCCATTAGCAGATGCCATTCTTTCTCTGAAACCGTGTTTGTTTCTTCTTTTTCTTTTCGATGGTTGGTAAGTTCTTTTCGGCATTATTTATATTTTTAAAAATAGTCTTTAATTATACGTTGCTTTTATGAAATTCCGTCTGCTAAAAGCGTGGGCAAATATACAACAGTTTTTTTGTTTAACAAATACTAGTTTTACTTTTTTCTAATATTTTTTGACTGAACAAAAATAGACATTTTTTATGTATCTTTTTTCACTTTTTTATTTGTTCGAATAGCTAGACTTCTTACTTTTGCCCAAACCTAACAACACCATGAACAACACTAAATACGTTTTTGTAACAGGAGGCGTAACTTCATCACTAGGAAAAGGAATTATTGCCGCATCTTTAGCTAAATTATTACAGCAAAGAGGTTTCTCTGTAACCATCCAAAAATTAGATCCATACATTAATATTGATCCAGGAACATTAAATCCGTATGAACATGGCGAATGTTATGTTACAGATGATGGCGCGGAAACAGATTTAGACCTTGGCCACTACGAGCGATTTTTAAATATACCAACTTCGCAGGCTAACAATGTTACTACCGGTAGAATATATCAATCTGTTATAAATAAAGAGCGTAAAGGAGAGTTTTTAGGAAAAACAGTTCAAATAATTCCGCATATTACAGATGAAATTAAGCACCGAATCCAAATCCTAGGAAACACTGGTGACTATGATATAGTAATTACCGAAATTGGTGGAACTGTTGGTGATATTGAATCACTACCTTATATAGAGGCTGTTCGTCAATTACAATGGGAATTAGGTGAAGACAACGTTATAGTTGTTCACTTAACACTTGTACCCTACTTAGCAGCTGCAGGTGAATTAAAAACAAAGCCTACACAACACTCTGTAAAAACATTAATGCAAAGTGGTATTAGTCCTGATATTTTAGTGTGTCGTTCTGAACATGAAATAAACGATACTATTAAACGTAAATTGGCTTTATTTTGCAATGTAAAACAACAAGATGTTATACAATCTTTAGATGCAGAAACTATTTACGATGTTCCTAACTTAATGTTTAAAGAAGGCTTAGATTATGTGGTTTTAGATAAATTAAATTTATCTACCCGTAAACAACCTAAATTAAAAGCATGGAATGAGTTTTTAGAGCGTCATAAAAACCCAACTTCAACTATAGAAATTGGTTTGGTTGGTAAATATGTTGAATTACACGATTCTTATAAATCAATTACTGAAGCTTTTATTCATGCCGGTGCAACTAATAAAACAAAAATAAATGTACGCTGGATTCATTCTGAAGAACTGACTCCAGAAAATGCACCTTCAAAATTAGCCGGATTAAATGGTGTTTTAGTAGCGCCTGGTTTTGGAGACAGGGGAACTGAAGGTAAAATAGCAGCGGTACAATATGTACGTGAAAACAATATTCCTTTTTTAGGAATTTGTTTAGGAATGCAAATGGCTGTTATTGAATACTCTCGTAACGTTTTAGGTTTAAAAGAAGCAGAATCTACAGAAATGAATAAAGATACTGCACACCCTGTTATTAACTTAATGGAAACTCAGAAAGATGTTACTCAAAAAGGAGGAACCATGCGTTTAGGTGCTTGGGATTGTGAAATTATCGAAGATTCTAAAGTGTTTAAAGCTTATAAATCGAAATTGATAAGTGAGCGCCATCGTCATAGATTTGAATATAATAACGATTATAAAGAACAATTAGAAAACGCGGGAATGAAAGCTACCGGAATCAACCCAAAGACAGGCTTGGTTGAAATAGTTGAAATCCCTACACATCCTTGGTTTGTTGGTGTACAATATCATCCGGAATACAAAAGCACGGTGCTAAATCCACATCCACTTTTTGTGAGTTTTATAAAAGCATCTTTGCAGCAATCAAAAAAATAAATTTAAAATCCTGTAATTTTTAGTTACAGGATTTTTTTATCAAAATGGAATACTATTTGAACTATTAATATTATCAAAATTAATCACAGTAAAACCTCATAAAATATATAAGGTTTCGCTACATTTGTCGGGTTTTTCAATAATGAGAAAAACAAAAAATGACAAGTTGACATTATAATTCATATCAATGGAACAAAAAAAATTTGATTTAAATTCCTTTATAGGAATGCTTTTATTAGGAGGAATATTACTATGGTGGATGAACAATCGTGAGCCAGAAGTAACCCCTGAAACAACGAAAACAGAACAAGTTTCTGAAGCAGCAACTACTCAAAATAATTTAGCAGAAACAGCTGTCTTAAATGACTCGCTGCAGCAAATTGCTTTAAAAAACAAATTAGGTGCTTTTGCATACGGAGCTTCAACTAGTAAAAAAGGAAGTACTTCTATAGAGAATGACCTTGTTAAATTAACTATTGATAATAAGGGTGGACAAATTACTGAAGCTTTAATTAAAAACTTTAAAACATACGATTCGCTTCCATTATATTTAGTAAAAGATAAAAATGCATCTTTTAATATTAATTTCGGAACAACCGATAACCGTATTTTAAACACAAAAGATTTATTATTTACGCCTACTTTAACTAAAAACGGAGATACTCAAATACTTTCTTTGAAGTTAAAAGTATCTGAAACTAAATTTTTAGAATATCGTTATGAAATTAAAAAAGACGATTACCGTATAGGTTTTGCTGTTCGCTCTCAAGGATTAAGTTCGGTAATAAACAGCTCTCAAGCAATTAATTTAGATTGGAGTTTAAAAGGTTTTAGACATGAAAAAAGTTTAAAAACCGAAAACATGTACTCTTATTACTATTATAAAGCTGACGAGGAAGTTGATTATTTACAAATGAACGACGATGAAACTGTTAGTGATGTAAATTGGGTTGCTTATAAACAACATTTCTTTTCTTCAATTTTATCTTCGGATACACCTTTTAACGAAGCTAGTTTAAAATCTGTTGATTTTGAAGGTGAAGAAAAAGATAGTGTTTTCACAAAATCATATGGTTTAAAAACACCTTTAGCATTAACGAACGGAGAGTTAAATTATAATATGCAATGGTTTTACGGACCAACAGATTATAATTTATTAGCGTCTTATGAAGGTACTAATTTAGATGAGATTTCTGATTTAGGTTGGGGAATTTTCGGATTCTTAAACCGTACTGTATTCTACCCTGTATTTAACCTATTAAAAGGATTTATTGGTAACTTCGGGTTGATTATTATATTAATGACAATTGTTGTTCGTATTATCATGTCGCCAGTACTTTACAAATCGTATTTATCGAGCGCAAAAATGAAAGTGATTCGTCCAGAAATGGAAGAAATCAACAAAAAATATCCTGGTAAAGAAAATGCAATGAAACGTCAGCAAGAAACAATGGCGGTGCAACGAAAAGCTGGTGTAAACATGATGTCTGGTTGTATCCCTGCATTAATGCAAATGCCTGTATTCTTTGCTTTATTTAAGTTTTTTCCTACCAATATAGAGTTCAGACAAAAAAGCTTCTTATGGGCAAACGATTTATCATCTTATGATATGATTTATCAATTACCTTTTAGTATTCCTTTTTATGGAGACCATGTTAGTTTATTTCCAATATTAGCTTCGGTTGCCATTTTCTTTTACATGAGAATGAACCAAAGTCAGCAAGCAAACATGCAAGCACCAGCACAAGAAGGAATGCCTGATATGCAAAAAATGATGAAGTATATGATTTACTTCTCTCCTATTATGATGCTATTTTTCTTTAATAACTACGCAAGTGGATTAAGTTTATATTATTTCATATCTAACTTACTTACAATCATTATCATGTTAATTATTAAAAATTATGTAATTGATGAAGCTAAGATTCATGCAAAAATTGAAGAAAACAAAAAGAAGCCTGAAAAAGCTAAAAGTAAGTTCCGTGAGCGTTTAGATAACGCTATGAAACAAGCACAAGAACAACAAGCTGCTCAGCAAAAAGCAAAAAAGAAAAAATAAGCAAGTACTATTGTTTAAAAATAAAAACCGAAACTTAACAGTTTCGGTTTTTTTTATTTTCAGTTTTATTAAAACTAGGTGCAGTTATAATTGCCTATATATTAAACAAACATATTATTTAAATTTCTCAAAACACTTATATATTCCTCATTAAAGCGCATCAGTTTTAAACACAATAAACCATTTATATATTTTAGTTTTTATTTAACAATCCTTTAACTAACCAAGATTAAACCTTTAAAGAACTTCGCAGTCTTATCTCTTTAAACAATAAACTACTCAATGAAAAAAATAATATTTCTATTTGCATTACTTATCGCTGTTTCTACATTTGCACAAAAAACTACTCGTAAAAGAGTTTCTAAAGTTACTTTAACTGGTAAAGTTATAGAAGCTAGTTCTAAACAACCTTTAGAGTATGCTACTTTAGTATTAACTCATGTACAAAACAAACAAGTTTTAGGTGGAATTACAGATTCTAAAGGAAATTTTTCTATTACAGTTCCTGCTTCTGAATATGCCTTAAAGGTTGAATTTATAGGGTTTAAAACTAAAAACCTTAAACAAAGAAAAATAACAGAAAACATCAATTTAGGTACAATTACGCTTTCTGAAGATGCAGAAACCTTGGATGAAGTAGAAATTATCGCCGAAAAATCTACCGTAGAAATCCGTTTAGATAAAAAAATATACAACGTAGGTAAAGACATGACTGTAAAAGGTGGCTCTGCTTCTGATGTATTAGATAATGTGCCATCTGTAAATGTAGATGCACAAGGTGCTGTTAGTTTACGTGGTAGTGAAAACGTACGTATTTTAATTGACGGAAAACCTTCGGCACTTGTTGGTTTAACAGGTACAGATGCTTTAAGAAATTTACCTGCTGATGCTATAGAAAAAGTAGAAGTAATTACCTCGCCATCGGCACGCTATGACGCTGAAGGAACTGCTGGTATTTTAAATATTATTTTAAGAAAAGGAAAAATAACAGGTTTTAACGGTTCTGTAAACGTTACTGCTGGTAATCCTGATATGTTAAGAGTTGCACCAAACTTAAATTACCGAACAAAGAAAATTAACTTATTTTCTAATCTTGGTTATTCGTACAGAAAAGGTCCTGGTAATTCACAAACCGAGTTTTCATATTTAACAAACGGCGTTTTAGACAGCACACAAACAGAAGACAGAACTTTTGATCGTAAAAACAAAAACTTCAATGCATCAATTGGTTTAGAATACTACATTAACGATAACAGCTCTATTACCGGTAATTTTGTATACCGAAAGTCTAATGGAAATGATATTGCAACTAACTTAACAGATAGGTTTTTATTTAACGACCCTAATCAGGTTTTACTTGAAGAAATTAGAGTCGAAAATGAAGATGAAGATGGAGTTGACAAACAGTATTCTATAAACTACACCAACAGATTAAATGATAATGGTGAAAAACTAACAATTGACTTACAATACGGAGACAGTAATGAAACCGAAAAATCACCTATAAATGTAAACGGAATTCTATCTGAAGATAATTCACAAATCACCAGTTCTAAAGAAAAATTAGTTCAAATAGATTATGTGTTGCCAATCGGAGAGAACAGTCAGTTTGAAGCTGGTCATAAAGCTACTTATCAAGATTTAAATTCAGATTTTAGAGTAAATATTATAGATCCTAATATAGATTTTAATCCTTCTAACGATTTAACCTTTAAACAAAATATTTATGCTTTTTATACCCAATATGGAAGTAAAATAAATAAGTTTTCTTATTTATTAGGGTTGCGTGCAGAAATAACAGATATCGATATCGATTTACAGTCTGATACTCAGAATAAAAATTCAGACAAAAATTATACCGAATGGTTTCCTACCATAAACTTAGGTTATGAATTAAATAACAATGAAAATGTAACTTTAGGATATAGTAGACGTTTAAGAAGACCTCGACACTGGTTTTTAAACCCTTTTGAAAGTCGAAGTTCTGCTACAAGTGTATTTAGAGGTAACCCAGATTTAAACCCTACTTATACAAGTTCTTTTGATTTAGGTTACAATACAAAAATTAGAAAATTTAATTTAGGAGCTTCCGTATATTATCAATTCTCAACAGATAAAATCGAAAGAGTTTCAATAATCGAAGAAAGAAATGGTACTAATGTATTTATTAGGCAACCTTTAAATTTAAATGATGAAAAACGTTATGGTTTTGAGTTTACAAGTAACTATAATCCATCAAAAAAAGTACGCTTATCAGCTAGTTTTAATTATTTTAAGTTTAATACAGACGCTTTTTCTTATACTTATACAGCCCAAGACAACTCGCAAGTAACCACTAACCTACCAGAGGTTAACCAAAGTAGTTGGTTTACACGTTTTAATGCCCGTATAACATTACCTGCAAAGATAGAGTGGCAAACTCGCGTTATGTATCGTGGCCCTCAAACCAATGCACAAAGTGACAGAAAAGGTATGTTTATGGCAAACCTAGCATTTAGTAAAGACATCTTAAAAGACAAAGCATCTGTTGTTTTAAATGTAAGCGACTTACTTAACTCTCGTAAAAGAGAAAGCACAACTTACTTTGGTGGAAGAGAAAACCCATCAACAATTTCTAATGCTGAATTTCAGTGGAGAGAGCGTCAAATATCATTAAGTTTTACCTATCGTTTTAATCAAAAGAAAAAAAGAGAAAGACCTGAAGGTGTCGGTACAGATAATGGCGGTGGCTTTGAAGGATAAAATATTTGGGCGTTCTAGCGGGCTTTCATTACTCGCTTTTTAGTTTATGCGCTTTGCAAGCTAACAAACTAAAAGAGCTTAAACAAACCATTCAATCCCTAACGCGATTATCTAATGCAAACAAAAAAACTCGTTCAATAAGAACGAGTTTTTTTTATATCTATATTTTTAAAAATCACATACCTAATCTATATCAGTTATTACTAGGAACAAAGCAAACATTCGTTAAGGATTGAAGTGGCATCCTTTTTTAAAACTTAATAAATATGCGTCATTGCGAGGAACGAAGCAACCTCATCAAATTCATAGTCTGCCATAGTTAATTAAAAAATAAACATTGCTTTTTTAAAAAAGATATAACAAAAAGCCTGTTTAAACGCCCAGAAACAAAAAAAGCTCGTTCAAATAGATGAACGAGCTTTTTTTATATCAATTTAAAAACTACTTACCTTCAGCAGCTTTTTTTGCTTCTCTCTTTAACTTTATATTTTCCCAGATTGTTCCACCAATCCAATAAGGAACTACAAATGTTAATAAGAAAATTAACAACCAAAATCCGGTTGTAAAAATAAACATGAATAATACCAATCCTGAAAATTCTGAAAAATCTAACATTTGTTTCCTATTAATAATTGTTGTGCGACAAAATTATAACTATTTTTCTTTGAAAGCAATAAAATCTGATAAAAATCACTTACTAAAACTATTAGAATTTGTAATTTTGACTATCGTTAATTTATATTCTTTTAAATCATTTTAAAATGACAAAGTACAGAATCGAAAAAGACACAATGGGAAACGTTGAAGTTCCTGCTGATAAATATTGGGGAGCACAAACAGAACGCTCTCGTAACAACTTTAAAATAGGTGCTGCTGGCTCTATGCCATTAGAAATAGTATATGGTTTTGCTTACCTTAAAAAAGCCGCAGCTTATACAAATGCTGAATTAGGTGTTTTAACTGATGAAAAAAGAGATTTAATTGCACAAGTTTGTGACGAAATCTTAAACGGTAAACACGACAATCAATTTCCGTTAGTAATCTGGCAAACAGGTTCTGGTACACAATCTAACATGAACTGTAACGAGGTTATCGCTAACAGAGCGCATGAAATTGCAGGTAAAGTAATTGGTGAAGGTGAAAAAACCATTCAACCAAATGATGATGTAAACAAATCGCAATCATCAAACGACACCTTTCCTACAGGTATGCACATTGCTGCTTACAAGAAAATTATAGAAGTAACCATTCCTGGTGTAGAACAATTACGCGATACTTTACAAGCAAAATCAGAAGCTTTTAAAGATGTTGTAAAAATAGGTCGTACACATTTAATGGATGCTACTCCCCTAACCTTAGGGCAAGAATTTTCTGGTTATGTTGCTCAATTAAACTTCGGTTTAAAAGCGTTAAAAAATTCTTTAGAACATTTATCGCAATTGGCTTTAGGAGGAACTGCAGTAGGTACAGGTTTAAACACACCTGCTGGTTACGACGTATTAGTGGCTAAATATATTGCTGAGTTTACAGGTTTACCTTTTATTACTGCTGAAAATAAATTTGAAGCTTTAGCTGCACACGATGCATTTGTTGAAACACACGGATCATTAAAACAATTAGCAGTTTCTATTAATAAAATAGCCAACGATATTCGTATGATGGCTTCAGGACCTCGTTCTGGAATTGGTGAATTAATTATTCCTGCAAACGAACCTGGTTCTTCTATTATGCCAGGAAAAGTAAACCCTACACAAGCAGAAGCAATCACAATGGTTTGTGCACAAGTTATGGGTAACGATGTTGCTGTAACTATTGGTGGAACGCAAGGTCATTACGAATTAAATGTATTTAAGCCTATGATGGCTGCTAATGTATTAGAATCTGCTCAGTTAATAGGAGATGCTTGTGTATCTTTCGATGTAAACTGCGCTGCTGGTATTGAACCAAATCACGATAGAATTACCGAATTGGTAAACAATTCTTTAATGCTAGTTACTGCTTTAAATACTAAAATAGGGTATTATAAAGCTGCAGAAATTGCAAACACAGCACACGCAAACGGTACAACATTAAAAACGGAAGCGGTTCGTTTAGGCTATGTAACTGCTGAAGAATATGACGAATGGGTAAAACCTGAAGATATGACCGGTAGTTTAAAATAAAAATATTAGTTTTGTAATCTGAAAAAGCTGCATTATGTGCAGCTTTTTTTTGGCGATACTAAATAATCATATTAAAAGAAATGAAGATGAACAAACACGAAGAATATATGAGCGAAGCTGTAAAAGCAGCTTTAAAAGGAATGGGTAATAACGAAGGCGGACCTTTTGGTTGTATCGTTGTAAAAAACGGTGAAATTGTTGGTCGTGGTAATAATAAAGTTACCTCAACAAACGATCCTACTGCACATGCTGAAGTTACTGCTATTAGAGATGCCTGTAAAAATTTAGGTTCTTTTCAATTAGATGGCTGTATCGTATATACTTCTTGCGAACCTTGCCCTATGTGCTTAGGTGCAATTTATTGGGCAAGACCAGATAAAGTATACTACGGAAGTAACCAACAAGATGCTGCTAATATTGGATTTGATGACGAATTTATTTATAAAGAAATTCCGTTACCATATGAAGAACGTAGCATTCCGTTTGAACAAATAGGAAGAAAAATTGCCTTAGAGCCATTTGAAAAATGGAGCGAAAAGCAAGATAAAATAGAATACTAGAAACAAAAAAGCTCCAAGTTTAAACTTGGAGCTTTTTTGTTTCTAAAACCTAACTTATTTCGTTTTTCTAAACATCAACCAAAAACCGATTAAAACAAGGGGTATACTTAATACTTGCCCAGTGTTTAGTGAGTTAAACACCCAATCTTCTCGTCCGTCTACTTGTGCCTTCTTTAAAAACTCTATAAAGAAACGTAACGACCATAGAACTACCATAAACAACCCGAATAAAAACCCTGATTGGTTCTTTTTATCTGTTTTCCAATAGAAATGCCACAATGCAAAAAACAATGCTAAATAACTAAATGCTTCATATAATTGTGTTGGATGACACGGCACGGTTTCTCCAGCTCTTTTAAAAATAACTCCGAAACTGCTTCCTGTTGGCTTTCCATAAATTTCAGAATTAAAAAAGTTCCCTAAACGGATAAAAAATCCTGCTAAGGCCACCATAATTCCTAATCTATCTAAAATAAACAACCATGGTTTGTTTAAATGTTTTTTTGCATAAAAATATAAAGCTACAGGAATACCAATTGCCGCACCATGACTTGCAAAACCAGTAAACCCAGTGAATTTCCAAGAACCATCTGCCATCTCTTTCATTGGTAAAAATATTTCTAACAAATGATTTTGATAATAATCCCAGCTATAAAAGAAAACATCTCCTAATCGCATTCCTACAAGCATTGCAATAAATACATACATGAATAAAGGATCTAGTTTTTCAACAGGAATCTTATCATTTATATAAATTTTCTTCATTAAACGAAGTCCCAATACAAAGGCTGCGATAAACATTAAACTGTACCAACGAATACCTAGACTACCAATCTTTATAATTTCAGGATCTAAATCCCATACTATAGATAAAAAATTCATTTATTCTTATTTAATTTGTCTTTCCGAATATAACAAAGCATTACTTCGTCATTTATCTTCGTAATGACGATTATTTTTTCTTTTTTTCTGGCACCGGATCGTAACCACTTCCTCCCCATGGATGACAGCTAAATATTCTTTTTGTTGCCAACCAACCGCCATAAAACAGTCCGTGTTTTTGTAATGCTTCAATTGTGTAACTAGAGCATGTTGGCGAATACCTGCATGTTGCTGGTGTAAATGGTGAAATGGCTGTTTGATAAAACCGCACCAATAGTATAAACGGATATGTGAGTATTTTTTTCAATTAATTAACAGAAAAACTAGTGCCTTCTTTTCCATCTTTTAACTGAATTCCTAATGCTAATAATCTATCGCGAATTTCATCAGAAAGTGCCCAATTTTTATCTTCTCGTGCTTCTTTTCGCATTTGAATTAGCATTTCTACTACTCCACTTAATTTATCAGAATTATTTCCTTCAGAAACTTCGTTCATTAATCCTAAAACCTCAAAAACAAACGCTTTCATTGTTGCTATTAGTTCTTCTAAATCATCCGAAGTTAAACTAGCGTTTTGTTCTTTTATTTGATTTACAGTTTTTACGGCTTCAAATAAATGAGAAATTAATACTGGCGTGTTAAAATCATCATTCATGGCTGCATAAGAATCTGCTTTCCATTTTTGAACATCAAAAGTTGAAGTGTTTCCTGCTTCAATCTTATCTAAATAATTCACAGCTTCCATTAATTTGGTATGTCCTTTTTCTGATGCTTCTAAAGCTTCACCAGAAAAATCAAGAATACTTCTGTAGTTCGCTTGCATATTAAAGAAACGTACCACACTTGCTGAAAATGCTTTTGGTAAAATATCATTTTCACCAGATAAGATTTCGTTTGGTAAAATAAAATTACCTGTTGATTTTGCCATCTTCTGGCTATTTAACAACAGCATATTGGTATGCATCCAGTAATTAACAGGCTTTATACCACTACAGGTTTGAGATTGTGCTATTTCACATTCGTGATGTGGGAATTTTAAATCCATTCCACCTCCGTGAATATCAAATTGTTCTCCTAAGTACTTTGTACTCATTACCGAACATTCTAAATGCCAACCCGGAAAACCATCACTCCAAGGAGAAGGCCAACGCATAATATGGCGTTCATCTGCTTTTTTCCAAAGGGCAAAATCTTGTGGATTTCTTTTATCTGACTGTCCGTCTAAAGTTCTTGTATTGTGAATTGCATCTTCTATTTTTCTTCCAGAAAGAATTCCGTAGTTACCAGTTTCATTGTATTTTAAAACATCAAAATATACAGAACCGTTTACCTCGTATGCGAAACCTTTTTCTATGATTTCTTTAATCATTTCAATCTGCTCAACAATATGCCCAGTTGCAGTAGGCTCGATACTTGGCGGTAAAAAATTATAGTTTTTTAAAACATCATGAAAATCTACAGTATACTTCTGTACCACTTCCATTGGTTCGATTTCTTCTAAACGTGCTTTTTTAGAAATTCTATCTTCTC